>JABDLF010000044.1 GCA_013003115.1 Gammaproteobacteria bacterium | reverse complement strand
CTTTTATAAACGGGGCATTGGCGAGCGCAGCGAGGCGCCGTGAAATTTCGGTTTTGCCAACGCCTGTGGGGCCGATCATCAGGATGTTTTTGGGCGTAATTTCGCTGCGCATCGGCTCATCGACGTTTAGCCGGCGCCAGCGGTTGCGCAGGGCGATTGCGACGGCGCGCTTTGCGCTCTCCTGGCCGATAATGTGCTTGTCCAGTTCCTGGACAATTTCGCGCGGGGTCATCTGCGACATAAATTCTGAGCCTTAGGCGCCGAGTTCTTCGACGACAAGTTGGTTGTTGGTGTAAACGCAGATTTCTGCGGCGATATTCAGCGCTTTTTCAACGATCTCTCGTGCAGACAGGTCTGTGTTCTGCATCAGGGCGCGCGCCGCCGCCTGAGCGTAGGAGCCGCCCGAGCCGATGGCCATGAGCGCGTGCTCGGGTTCGATTACGTCTCCGTTGCCGGATATCACGAAGGAGCTTTTGCTGTCTGCCACGCAAAGCAGCGCTTCAAGACGCCTCAGCATGCGATCTGTGCGCCAGTCCTTGGCGAGTTCGACTGCCGCGCGCTGCAGGTTGCCGTACTGCTGCAGCTTTCCTTCGAAGCGCTCGAACAAAGTGAAGGCGTCCGCCGTGCCACCAGCGAAACCTGCGAGCACTTTGTCTTCGTAAAGGCGTCGAACCTTGCGAGCGTTGCCCTTCATGACCGTGTCGCCAACGGATACCTGGCCGTCTCCGCCCATGGCGACGCTGCCATCGCGGCGCACCGACAGTATGGTCGTGCCTCGAAACTGTTTCATCGGTCGTCCTCAGATCACAAGTGGGGTGCGCCAGGAAACATCTCGTCTCGGGTAATCGGGCGCGGCCGCACATTGTACCCGCAGAGAATGGTTTTGGATGTCAGCGTTTACGCGCCCGGGGGTGCGTCTTGTCATAGATGCGGGCAAGGTGCTGAAAATCAAGGTGTGTGTAGATCTGGGTGGTGCTGATATTCGCATGCCCCAACAGCTCCTGCACGGCCCGCAGATCGCCACTCGACTCAAGGACGTGGGTTGCGAAGGAGTGGCGAAACATATGCGGGCTCACGCGTGTATCGATTCCCTGGACGGTTGCCCAGCGGCGGATGCGCGCCTGAACCGTGCGGGGGCTGATTCGGCTGCCGCGGGCGCCGACAAAAAGCGCCGTTTCATCAATTCTGGCAAGACTGGATCTTTGCTTTAGCCAGGCAGCGACGGCAGCCAGGGCATGTCGCCCGACGGGGACGATGCGGGTTTTGTTGCCTTTACCGGTCACCCTGACCGTGCGATCGGCAAGATCAACATCGGGAATCTGCAGAGAGACAAGCTCGGCAAGCCGCAGACCCGACGAGTAAAGGAGTTCCATCATTGCCCGATCGCGAATGACCTGGGGGTCATCGCCGGCGACCTCGACCAGTCGCGTCATCTGATCCGCGTCGAGGGTTTTCGGCAGGCGCCGGGGAGCCTTGGGTGCGCTTACGTCCTGGGCGGGATTCCTGCTGCTTAAGTTTTCCCGGATGAGATATTTATAGAAGCTGCGCACCGCAGACAGGCGACGCTGGATGCTGCGGGGGGCGAGACCCTGACGGTGACAAGATGCGGCGAAGGTCCTGACGTGCTGGCTGTCTACCTCCGACCACTGCGCAAGTTGGTTCTTTTCACAGTAATCGAGCAGCGCCCTCAAGTCTCTCCTGTAGGCCTCTGCGGTGTGCGAGGACAGGCGGCGCTCCTTCGAAAGATGTTCCAGGAAGTTATCAATCCAGCCAGGCTGGTTGGATTTCATCGCCCAAGCTTGGCAGCGATCGCCGTGCTCACCAGCTCGCCGATGCGGGCAAGAAAATCAGTACCCATGGCGGGGTTGAAATGATTTTCGTCGCGACTGCCGATGGCGAGTAAGCCGACGCTGGCGTGATCGCCGAGCGGAATCAACGCCGCCGAGCCCAGCTCGCTGTTGTCCTGGCCGAACAGAAAATTGCGCTGTGCGTCGCGAAGATGCCCGCAGCGCGGCTTGCCGGTCGCCATAAATGTCGCGAAGGCGCGAATGGCGGGATCATCGCGGGCTATGCTGCGGAAGTAATGCGTGCGCGGCAGTTCGTCATACATTTCGCCCTGTCCGAACAGCACGATCATGGACATGTCCGCGTCGAAATCCTCGCGCAGGCTTGCCTCGACCACCTCGATAATCTCGCGCGGGTCGGCAAGAGCAAGCAGCCTGACCGCCAGCTGATGAATGCGGTCGGAAACCTCCGTGTTGTCACCGGCGATTTCTACAAGATCGATGAGCCTTGCTTCGAGCTTGCGATTGCGCTGGCGCAGAATCTCGACCTGCTTCTCAACCAGCGAAGTAGCGGCGCCGCCAGAGATATGCGGCACCTTTAGCTGGGTGAGCAACTCGCCGTGGCGCTCGAAAAACTCAGGGTGATTCTCGAGATAATGGGCAATGGCCTCTTCCGAGGCACCATCCGTAACGATTTTGTTTGGCTTAAGCTGGCTTGTCATATCTCGATTTTTCCCCCGAAAACGTCTACTGCCGGCCCACGCATGAATAGAGATGAGCCGGGGCCTCTCCAGCTTATCTCGAGCGTTCCGCCGGGCAGCGCGACTTTCACTTTCTCATCAAGCAGGCCCCAGTGCCGGCCCATGGCGACCGCGGCGCAGGCGCCCGTGCCGCAGGCCATCGTTTCTCCGACGCCCCGCTCGTATACCCTCACCACGATGTTTCGTGGGTCGAGCAACTGCATGAATTCTACGTTGGTTTGCCTTGGAAATCGCGAGTGGCCTGAGATTGCGGCGCCCATGGCGTTTACAGGCACCTGATCCAGGGCCTGTGAACACAGCAGGACCGCATGCGGGTTGCCCATGGAGACCGCGCCAATCTCCACGTTGTCGCCGCTTTCGTCCAATGTCAGTTGGTAGCGCTCGGCAGCTGCCTCGGCTGCAAAGGGCAGCGCCGCAGGATCGAAGTCGGGCTCGCCCATGCTGACTTCCACCTGGCCCGCGTTCAGCAGCTTTGCTGAAATCTTGCCAGCCGCGCCCTGCAGAGAAAGCTCTGTAGCGGTGAAGCAATCGCTATCCCCCAGGTAGCGAGCGATGCAGCGCACGCCGTTGCCGCACTGCTCGACCTCCGTGCCGTCAGCGTTGAAGACGCGATATGCGGCGTCGGAACTACCGTCCGCCGGGTTTTCCAGTATCAGCAGCTGATCGAAACCGACGCCAGTGTGGCGATCCGCCAGCGCAGCAATTTTTTCCCGGCTCAGCGCCAATTCCCGCGAGCGAGCGTCAATGAGCATAAAGTCGTTGCCGAGACCGTGCATTTTCCGAAACGCAACATCCTTCACTTTCCGGCACCCACGAGCCGCACGTATTCCTTGTAAATGCAGCGATCCATGACGGTGAAGATGCCGGCATCTGCTGCACGGGCCGCCTGGGGCTCAGCAATCACACCTTCCTGCAGCCACAGGGCGGGGAGCTTGAGTTCAATGCAGTCGCTGACGATGCCCTCGACGTGCCCGGGTGAGCGAAACACGTCAACGATGTCGATTTTTAATCCCGCCTCTACAGCAGCCGCAAGCGTCGGATACGAGCGCTCCCCAAGGACCTCATCGATGCCCGGATTGACCGGTATCACCCGGTACCCGAATCGCTGCAGCGCGCGCGAGACGCCGTGGCTCGGCCGGTGGCTGCGCGCGGACAGGCCGACCACCGCAATGGTCCTGGCATCGGTGAGCAGGCTGCGAATGTCGGAATCAGTCGGGTTTTTAAAGGACATGATGATCTGGTGACGGGTTTTGCAGAGGCGGCGAAAGCCGGGGCGGTCATTATAACCAGCCTGATAACCAGCCTGGGACAGGCGGCGCGGCAGCGCGCGGAGAAATCGCCTTTCCCGGTACCGGTCGGCCCGGGCATTAGACTTTTTTAAGCGATAGAGATAAGTTGAACGACCCCAGACAAACCAGCCAAACACAAGGGGTTGTTATGCGCCACATCATGGTCATGAACGCAAAAGGCGGCTGTGGCAAAAGCACCATTGCCACCAACCTGGCGGCATATTACGCAACCGAAGGCGCCAACGTGACCCTGGCGGATTACGATCCGCAGGGCTCCAGCCTCGATTGGCTTTCGATGCGACCTGAAAATCGGCCCAAAATCCATGGCCTGCCTGCCTTCGAGCATGGCTTAAGGGGTCTCCCGCGGACCACCGATATTGTCATCATGGATGCGCCCGCGCGCTCCCATGGCACCGAGCTCACGAGCCTGCTTCGGCATGCCGAGACTGTATTAATCCCGGTTCTCGCCTCGACGATCGATATCCATGCTTCGAAGCGGTTTATCAAGGAGCTGCGGGCGACGTCCCGCGTGGCCGGCCACCAGGCTCGGCTTGGACTGGTCGGCAACCGGGTCAAGGAGAACACGCTGGCCTGGGATGATCTGAGGGAGTTCCTCGAGCGCGAACGCGTGCCTTACGTCGCTGCGTTACGCGAGGCGCAAAACTATGTCCGCGCCTACACCCGTGGCCTGGGGGTTTTCGAGCTGCCACCCTATATCGCCTATCGCGACTGGGAGCATTGGGAACCCATGCTGCAGTGGCTCGATAGCGTTCGCAGTCGCCCCACCGCCTGATCACAGCGCGATTGGTCGCCACTGTCAGCGCGGCTGGCGGGCGTCTTTTCAGCCGGACTTCTCGGGAAAACCTGCCGCCGCGTCCTCTGTCTTGCTATCAACGAGGCTTGCGGCAATGCCCGTAGCCATATTCGGGTAACGAAGAGCAACGTCGAGATCCCGGTGCATCCTGGTGTTATCGAGCAGGCGAGACTCGAGCAAAAATGACAGCCGCACTGCGCCGAAGCGCTGGCGGGCCTCATCTGCCGTGATCCGGGGAGGCGCGGGCAAACCAGCCTGGCGGGCGACTTCCGTGGCGAAAGCGCAGCTGGTCGCGTGTTCGTCGTCGCTGATATTGATAACCCGGTTGCAGTTCGCCGTCTGCAGGGCGCGCAGACAACAGGCGGCGAGGTCGTCGCGGTGAATCCGATTGCCTGGCCCGCAGTCCTCGACGCGCAGCACGGGTTCACCCCTGGCAATCGCGGGCAGGCGCAGTCTTCCCGGGCCGTAAATACCCGGCACCCTGAGGACCAGCCAGGCACTTTCGTGCTTTGCGGCGAACTCGCGGATTTTTCCTTCCGCGTCGGCGCGTCTCTGTGCGCGCTCCGTGGCAGGCGCAATTTCATCTTCCTCGTCGACCAGATTTCCTTTGCGATCGCCATAGACACCGCTTGTGCTGATGTAGACCACGCGTTCAGGCGGCCTCTTTGTCGAGACTTTGAGAAAGCGTGCAAGCCGCCGGTCTTCGTTCGATTGGCGGCCTGGCGGCACCATGTAGAGCAGTGACCAGCGTCCGGTGGGTAATTCAATCTCGGGCTGTTTGTCCAGATCGAGCCTGATCGCGCGGGCACCAAGTTGTCGAATTTTGTCCAGGCTCGCGGTTGATCCCGCCGTGCCGATGAGGGGATGATGACTGCAGTTACGCGAGGCCAGGCACTGTCGCAAGACCTCAAGACCCACATAGCCGCAGCCGATGATAAGGAGGTGAGGCTTCTCAAGCGTCGACGTCATCGGCGGGTGGCCCCCTGCATTCCATGAATCAAACCGTGACCATACAACCCGGCGGCATCGAAATCGAAGTCCTGGAGGGCGAGACCGTGCTGGAGGCGGGGCTCCGCAGAGGCCTCAGCCTGCCGCATAGTTGCCGGTCGGGCAGCTGCATGGCCTGCATTGCCACGTTGACGCGTGGCGAGGTGTTCTACCGCCACGGCCCCCCACTGGGCTTAAGCGAAGCGGACAAATCGGCGGGCAGGCTGCTCATGTGCCAGGCAGAAGCGGCCGGGCCGCTGGAAATAGAGGCGATGACCGTGGCAGCCGCGGGCGTCGCCGCGCTCAAGCGCCTTCCCTGCCGGGTCGAAAAACTCGAGAAGCTATGCCACGACGTGATGGGCCTTTGGTTGCGTCTGCCGCCCATCGGGCACCTGGGGTTTCGCGCCGGTCAGTATCTCGACTTCGTCCTGCCGGACGGCGATCATCGCAGCTTCTCCATAGCCAATCCGCCGCACGATGCCGATATGCTGGAGCTGCACGTGCGGCGCGTACCAAATGGCGCGTTCAGCGAATTTGTGTTCGAAGAGTTGCGCCCGCGACAACTGCTGAGGATGATGGGACCCCTCGGCAATTTCTACGTGCGCGGCGAGAGTATGAGGCCGCTTTTGATGGTTGCCGGCGGCACCGGTATCGCACCGATTCAATCGATGCTGCTGGATCTCGTGCATCGCAAAGATCCGCGTCCCGTTGTCCTTTACTGGGGCGTGCGCGCCAGGCGCGACCTGTATCGACATGAACTGCTGCAGGCACTTGCCGATGCAAATTCCGGATTGAAATACGTGCCGGTGCTTTCTGAACCTGCCGAATCAGACAACTGGTCGGGGCGAGTCGGGCTGGTGCACGAGGCGGTGCTGGATGATCACGAGGAGTTGCGCGAATTTGACGTGTATCTCAGCGGTCCGCCGCCCATGATCGATGCCGCACGCGATGCGTTTTCGCCAAGAGGCATGCGTGAAGAACGCCTCTACTTCGATGCCTTTGATTTCTCGCCCCGCGTTCAGGCCGCGCTCGAGAGTTCGGGCTAGTCTGCTTTCATCTTCGGCGCTTCGAGCGCCGGAACGCCGCCGGTTACGGACTCTGTTGCGAGATCCAGCCCTGCCCGATAAGCAACGCTTGCCGCCTCTTCGTCTCCGACCTTTTCCATCAGCTTCCCGTAGAGCTGGTAGGCCTCGGCTGACGGCTTGATGGCAATGCTGGTCTCGAGGTAGCTGCGCGCCTTGCCCCACAGTTCATTGCGCATGCACAGGCGGCCGGCGCTCAGCAGCAGTGCGGGATTCTCAGCCCTTGCAACCAGCCACTTCTCAGCGTGCTTCAGCTGGATTTTCGCGTCGGCATCAATGCTGCCGTAGATGAGCGCCAGCTTGTCGTCCCAATTTGTTTTCAAGGATTTCCGGGCGGCGATTTCCGCCGCCTTGCTGTCGCCCGCATCGCGCAGGGCCGCCACATAACTACGCATGATTTCAGGTATCACGCGCAGGGGTTTCGGTATCGCCTCCCAGCTGGCTTTTACCAGGGCGATATCACCTTCCCTGCCGCTGTGCTGAAGGATCTCTGCGTGCACACGCGTTTCCAGTGCTGCCAGCGTGTCGGCATCGAGGGCACGCCGCTTTCTCAGATTTGGCAGCATGGCCAGCACTTCAGTCCAGCGTTGATTGCGCTGGTGCAGGCGCGCGAGCAAAGCGAGGGCACGAGTATTCTTCGGATCAGCTGCCAAAAGCACATTGAGCGTTTCCAGCGCCGCATCGTCCTGGCGCTCCGCCATCTGCAGCTCTGCCTGGGTAAGCAGCACGGCGGAGCCTGCGTCGGGCGACTGTTCTTTGGCCATCCTGAGCCACGCATCGCGACGCTCATAGGCACCCTGCGCCTGGGCGGCCCGCGCAGCCGCAAGATAGTTTACCAGCGGCATTTCAGCGCGGCGTACGCCCTTGGTTAGCAGGCGTTCGCTGCGCAAAAAATTGCCCTGCGAATATTCGATCAGCCCCTGGTTAAGGCGCTTGCGCGCCTGGTTATCACGCATGCGCCCTGCTGCTTCTCCGAGTCTTTTCGGCGCTGCCAGAATTCGAATTGCCAACCTCACAAGCAGGTAAAGCACAATCAAAACGAGTATCAGGATGGGCACTGACATCTCGAGCGTGTAGCTCATGAAGTTGATGAGGACGTAGCCTCGCTCCGCCAGCAGAAAGTGCGCCAGCACGGAGCCCAGAAGCAGGGCAATGATCAGCAGCAGTCCGGCTTTCACTGGCTTTCGTCCTGCATGCCCCGAAGCAGGGTCAGCGAAGCAGAAATGTCAGGCATCGTGCGACGCACCGCGGTGGCACGCATGCCCTCAAGGGTGGTGATAGTGGCGGCGACTGCCGGATCTTCGCTGTCGAAAAAACTCCTTAGCCACGTCAGTGATGTCTCCACACTCTGTGCAAAAAGTTCCGGCTCCTCCCGCAGTAGCGCAAGGCGCGCCGTCAGCAGCTGCAGTTCGAGATTCCGCGCGAGAAAAAACTCTTCCTCGGGCGCAAGTAGCGCGGTGGCCTGCTGGTCCGTGCGCCGCACCGTAATCATGCTCTTCATCGCGTCACCGAGCACGCGTTTTGCGCGCGCCAGGCCCTGTTCCGGTGATTCGCTTTCGGCCGCCTGGTCAGCCGTGGCGTAGGCTTCCGGCCGGTCTGCATGCGTCGCGAGATTTCCGGCGTCGGCGGCGAGCCTGCCGAGGGTCAGCGCGATGCCAGTGACGTCGGTATCCGGCAGCGCCCTGAGTGATTGCAGCTCGCCGGCGATGGCCTGGCGGACGGGAAGCAGCGCGGGTTCGCCAAGGCTGGCGAGACGATCGTCCGCGGCTGCGAGCGCATTGCTGGCGGCATCAACGTTGCGCCCGAGCTGCAGGCTGGTGTTGGCTGCCTGCAGAAAATACGCTGCTTCGGCAATGGCCCAGCTGCGCTTGGCGCTATTGGAGACGCCTCGCATGCCCTCGACTTCGCTGGCGAGATCCTGCAAGCGCGCATTCAGGTTGTCGATACCGCCGAGTGCCAGCCGGGCGTCCTCTTGATCAATAATCATGTCGGCAAACTGGTCGTCGAGGCTGGCAACGTTGCTCCTCAGGGCATCAAGATCAGATTGCATTCCCGCGCGCAGCGCCGCCGTACTCTGCTCAAAGCTGCTTGCCATGTTTTCGGTGCCCCGGCCGGCCTCTCGCTCCATCCACCACAGATAGCCGCTGCCCGCACAGGCGACCAGCGCCAGCAGCAAGGCCAGCGCGGCCAGGCCTCTGCCCGATTTCTGCTTAGCGACTTTTTTCTTGCCCGGGTCTTCGAAGGGTTTTTTTGCAGCAGGTGCCGTGGGCGCGGTGTCCGGCTTTTTCTCAGCCTTTGATTTTTCCGCCGATTTCTCCCCCGCGGCATCCTTACTCGATTCGACCGCAGCGCCAGCATTGCTCCCGGGGCTTTCGCCTTCGGGCTTGTCTGCCGATGCGCCTTTTCCTGGCTGCTTGTCCTCGCTCATCGCAATATCCTCTGTGCCGACGGTTGCCGGGTTGTCTCGGCGCCAGCCTGCCAGGGCAGCCAGCATGGCGGCATCGTCCGCGCCCTCCGCCACAATAACGTCTCCCGTGGCCCCGTGCGCGCGCACCATTGTAACCACGCGTTCGGAGGGTACCAGTAGTGGCGTGTTGCGCAAGCATTCGCGCGCCTCGTCGCTGAGCAAAGCCAGCAGGTTCTCGAAGATTCCCGCGCTGGTCACCGTTACAGCATCGATTTCGCCTTTGAGCAGCCTCGTTTCGGCCACGCCGGGGTCCATCGCCGGCCTGCGGCGTTCGTACACGCTCACCATACTTACCCTGGCGCCACGCGATGCCAGGTCCTCGGCGAGCTTTTCACGTCCGCTTTCGCCGCGCAGGATGACCACCTGCCGTCCAGCGACGTCGATGTCCGAAAGTGCCTCCAGCAGTGCCTCACTGCCATTGCCGCTTTGCGGTGCGATGACGCCCTTACAGCCTGCTGCCGTCAGCATCGTCGCGGTGTGTGAGCCTACCGCGGCAACTGACAGTATGCCCGGCTCGCCGAAAATTTCTGTAACAGTTTGCAAACCGTGAGTGACCGACGGCCCGCTGACGAAAATTATCAGAGGCGATTGCCCGTCCGCCAGCTTCGCGAGATCGGCGCGCACCTGTTCGTTGGCACGGGCCCTGATTTCCACCGCCGGGAAGATGATTGCATCGCCGCCTGCATCGGCGAGTGCCTGCGCAAACTGCCGCGCGCGGTCGCGAGGGCGCGTTACCAGAACCCGCAGGCCATTGAGTGAAGCAGCCGTCACGACGCGGTGGCGATGTCGTCGAGGATTCGCCGGGCGCCTTTGCCCAGGAGTTCTCCGGCAAGGTCCGCACCCGCCCGTCCGGCATCGCCCGGCGCGAATCGTGTGCTTCCTTCGATGCATTCGCTGCCATCGGGTGCCAGGACACGCGCCCTCAAAACCCAGGCGTCGCCATCTGCCTGCGCGAAGGCAGCGATAGGTGACTGACAGTTTCCGTCAAGCCCCGCGCCGAGGGCACGTTCGGCGGCAAGGGCCACGCCGCTCTCCACGTTGTGCAGGTCGTCAAGAAGGTCTCTAACCCGCGAGTCATTCTCCCGGCATTCGATACCAATCACGCCCTGGCCGACCGCCGGCAGACACTGCTTTGCGGGCAGCCTGGCCGCGATGCGCTGATCCAGCCCGAGGCGCTCAAGACCTGCCACCGCGAGCATAATTGCGACACATTCACCGTTATCCAGTTTGCCAAGGCGGGTCTCTACGTTGCCGCGCAGCGCGACGATCTCAAGGTCCGGGCGTAGCCTCAGCATCTGACTGGCCCGGCGCAGGCTTGATGTTCCGACCCTTGCCCGATCTGGCAATGCATCGATGCTGGCGCATGAAGCACTGACCAGCGCATCAAAAGGGCTGGCGCGCTCAAGTACTGCAGTGATGCACAAACCAGGGGTAATGCCCGCGGGCATGTCCTTCATGGAATGCACAGCGATATCGGCGCGATCTTCCATCAGCGCAACTTCGAGCTCCTTGATGAAAAGCCCCTTGCCGCCGACTTTGGAGAGACTGCGATCCAGGATCTTGTCGCCCCGGGTGCGCATCGGCACAAGGGCTGTCTGCAACCCGGGGTGTTCGGTTTGCAGGAGGCTTGCCACGTGCTCGGCCTGCCACATTGCGAGCGGGCTGCGTCGCGTCGCGATCCGCAGCGTTTTGGTCATGCTATGTCGCCGGATTTAAGGCGCTTGCGCAATGCGGGCGCGAGCCTGCGACTAACGGCGAGGGCGTTCGGCATCCCTTGCACTACTGCAACGTAGCCGCCGTCGGTGTCCTTGCGCACGCTGGCCAGTCGAGAGACCGCAACCAGGGCGTTGCGGTGAATGCGGACGAAGCTGTCTGCGAATTCTTTCTCGAGATCTTTGAGGGGTTCGTCTATGAGGACTTCGCCGTCGTCGTGGTAGACGACCACATATTTTTGCTCAGCCCTGAAGCAGGCAATGTTATCAATCGCAATCATGCGCAGCCCTTCCCGGACGCGAACGCAGATGCGTGTGCGGGCGTCGCCGTCGCCGCCCGCTGCAGCCAGCTGAGGGCGCGTCAGACGCGCGGCGCGGTGCAGCGCCTGCTCAAGTTTTTCTTTGCGGATGGGTTTCAGCAGGTAACCAATGGCTTCGGCGTCAAATGCCTGCAGCGCATACTCATCGTAAGCCGTGGTAAAAATTACGGCGGGTGGTGACTCCATGGCGAGCAGGTGGCGGGCGGTCTCGACGCCGTCCATGCCCGGCATGCGGATGTCGAGCAGAAGAACATCGGGGGCGTGGCTCGCGCAAAAGTCCAGCGCGAGTTCCCCGTTGGCCGCCTCGCCGGCAACCTCGTAGCCCTCGATTTCCTCGACGAGTCTGCCGAGCCGCTCGCGGGCCGGGGCCTCGTCATCTACGATCAGAACTTTCATTTCGTGGCTGATTCCTCGCGGGGGAAAATAAGCGTCACGCTATGTTCTTCGGCAGATTTTTCCACCTCGAGTGATGCACGACCATGAAATGCCAGCTCCAGCCGTTCACTTATGTTAGTCAATGCCATGCGATTACCGCGACGCCGCGCCGGCGGCAACTCGGGCGGAAGGGGATTGGTCACACACAGGTGGACGCGACGACCCTCAATATCGCCCCTGATGCTGACGGTACCGCCGTCTGCCCTGGGTTCGATGCCATGATATATGGCGTTCTCAAGCAATGGTTGAATTATAAGGCTGGGCACCAGCAGGTTCATGGGTAATTTATCTATTTCCCATACGACTTTAAGGCGCTCTCCCAGCCGCAGCTCTTCGATGCGCTGATACAGTCGCGCAACATCGAGTTCCTCGCGCAGTGGTATCTGCGTGCGGTTTTCGCGCAGGCTTGCGCGAAACAGGTCCGCAAGGTCCTCTACCGCGCTTTCGGCCGTTTCCGGGCTGCTGCGCGTAAGCGCGGCGATGGTATTCATGCTGTTAAAAAGGAAATGCGGGCGTATGCGCGCCTGCAGAGCTTCGATTCGTGAGCGCGCCTCCATCTCGACGTTGCGTTTCCACTGGCTGCTCACATACAGATAGCGCAGCAGCATGGCGCCAACGATCAGGCTTGCAAAAAGGTTGCGCAGTACGAATTCGGTGTGACTGGTTGCGAAAAGCTGCCCGGCACCGCTTAAGTGACCCGCCCAGAACGTGGCCTCCGAGACCAGCGCCGTGGTGGCGAGGATCAGGCCGAGACAGATCGCGGTGGCTGCGGGAACTGACATGCGCGCAAGGTATGGCCGCGCCTGGCAAAGCACGAGGGCGGTGCCAAGGCCTATCCAGAGGAGGAACAGCGAAGACTTGCCGAGATCAGTCCAGAAACCATTGATGGTGTGGTAGCGGGCGAGGCTCATGATGATGGCAACAAGTTCGGCCACCAGCACGATGCCAAAGACCATAATCGGCGTGCAAAGGTCCGGCAGAAAGAATGGCCGGCCGCCTGTTTCTTTGTCGCTGCGCTTAGTCATCATTCGCGGCCGCAGTTGTCTCCTCGGCTGCAAACAGCTGCTGCTTCAGTGTGTACAGAGATGAAATATCGCTGTCTGCATGGCCGTCGTCGATGAGCCTGCGATAGTGCAGGAGAGTCATTTCCACCATGGGCAGACTGGCGCCGTGTCGTGCCGCCATGGCTCGGCAGATCTCCAGGTCTTTGCGATGCAGGGAGACTTTGAACCCGAGCGGATATTCGCCGGCCACCATGGTCTCGCCGCGATGCGCGAGGAACCAGTTGCTGGCAGCGCCTCCGCCAAGCGTGCTGACGACCTTATCGATAGGGAGTCCTTCAGCGTGCGCGAAGGCCATTGCCTCGCTCACCGTCTGGGCAACGCCCGCGACCATGACCTGGTTAATTGCCTTGGTCGCTTGTCCGGCGCCGCTTGGCCCCATGTGTGTGATTTTTGTTCCCATGGCGCCCAGTATCGGCAAGGCGCGGGAGAAGTCTGTCTCGCTGCCGCCGACCATGATGGCGAGTGCGCCGTTTTTCGCGCCTTCGGTGCCACCGCTCACGGGGCAATCCAAGAAGCCGATGCCCGCGGCCTGCAGTTGGCCAAAGGCTGTTCGCGCGGTTTCCGCGCTTACCGTCGAGCAGTCGATGACCAGGCCTCCCGGCCGCATGCTGGCAGCAATCGCGGCGACCTGGTGCAAAACATCTTCGTCGGCTGGCAGGCACAGCACGATGCAGTCGCTGCTTCGTGCAAGCTCCGCAACGCTGGCTGGCGCTTCGCACTCGACTTCGCGCGCAAATTGTTCGGCGCGCTCGCGGGTGCGATTAAAAATGCCCGCCAGGACGCCCGCTGCGCTCAGGCGCCTCGCCATAGGCACACCCATGGCGCCAAGTCCGATGAATCCGGTTCTCATAGGGTTTGTATCAGTACTTGCATCGCGAGCGTAAGAGTCCTCGCTGGCGCTGCCGCGCCAATTGCCGGGTTTCAGCTGCGATCAGTATCGCACCATTCTTTAACCTGGTCGCGGGCAAGGGCGCGAGCAGCGTCTTGCTGCTCGGATGAATAGTAGTTGCGATTGCCGTTTTCGTCCGTATCGTACAGGCGACGAGCGGTATCCACGCGCTGCTGATACGAACGCGCTTTCTCGCAGTTTGCCTTACGCTGGGCGGCGAGGTCGCGTTGGCGCTCGGCCTCGGCGGCGGCATTAACCTTTGCCTGTTTCCTCTCTTCCTGCCTTTTCTCCAGCACTTCGCGCTTTTTGGCAAGTGCCTCCGGATCTGTCTTGCTGGAATCTATATCAAGACGGGGCGCCGAAGCATCTCGCGGGCGATCGCTGTATACGACATTGCCCTGCTCATCCACTTCCTTGTAAACCTCGCCCGCACCTGCCAGCCCCAGGCCGGCCACAATTGCGACTGCAAGACTGGTTAGCTGTTTAGGCCACTGTCTAGGCATCATTCTCATCCTCATTTTTGCACTGGCGCTTTTCCTCAGCGCGTGCGCGTTCAATGGTCGCCTGCTTCTCATCGTCATCGAGGATTCGCATGTTCCCGCCCTCGTCTTTGTCAGCGAGCATTTCGGCAGACGTGTATTTGGCGACGACAAACCGCGCTCGCTCGCACGGCGTCATTTCTGACAGCGATTTCCCGTCATCGGCGGCTGCGGCATCCACTCCGGCGGGAGGGGCCGATCTGACGTCGAGCCGGACTCTCTCCGCGTTCGGTACAGGTTGGTCTGTATAGACTTTTTCACCCTCGCTGCCGGTGGTGGTAAACACCTCGGCGGCGCGGACCAGTCCGATGCACGTAACAAGCAGCAAGGCAGTTATGAATAAAGTTCGCAAATTACTCAACTCCCGGGATGTATGACTACAGCGCCTCGGAATTTGTTTCACCGGTGCGAATGCGGATAGCCTGCCCGAGATCGCTTACAAAGATCTTGCCATCTCCGATCTTGCCGGTGCGCGCTTCGCCGATGATGGCTTCGATGGCCCGCTCGACCAGCTCGTCATCGACGGCGAGTTCAAGCTTGAGCTTGGGCAGAAAATCCACCACGTATTCAGCGCCACGATAAAGCTCAGTGTGGCCTTTCTGGCGGCCAAATCCCTTGACCTCCGTCACAGTAATGCCCTGTACGCCTATCTGGGCCAACGCTTCACGGACGTCGTCGAGTTTGAAGGGCTTGATGATGGCGGTGACCATTTTCATTTCGCGGGCTCCGATTGGTGCGGCCCAGAGTTTACCACCGCTGACGTGAATGCCTGTTACGACGGGGTATCAGTCTCTTGCCGGGGCTGTCCGACTATTCGGTTGCGGCCGGCATGCTTACCGGCATAAAGGCGCTTGTCGGCGAGGGCCAGAAGCTCACTGGCTTCCTGTGCATCGCCGGGAAAACTTGCTATGCCGACAGTAATTGTGACGGGTCGCGGCGCGTCGGCAACGGCTTCGGCAAGGTTGCTTCTGAGCCTGTGCGCCTGTCTCTCGGCAATGCTCATGCCCGCGTCCGGCATGATTACGGCGAACTCCTCCCCGCCGTAACGGCAAGGCAGGTCAGAGTGGCGGAAAGTATTGCGGATCGTATCGGCGAGTAAGCGAATTATTTTGTCGCCTGCCTGATGTCCGAGTTCGTCGTTGACGCGTTTGAAATGATCGATATCGATGAGCAGCAAGCTGGTTTCGTGCCCGATGCGAGCGGCACGATCCAGTTCTTTTTGAAGATTCTGGTCAAAAAACCCACGATTATAGAGACCGGTCATAGCATCACGCGCCAGTTCCTCGCGCAGCAGATCGTAGCGCTCGCGATACGTCATGATGGCGAACACATCACGCAGGTGTTCGCCAGCGCTGCCGGCCAGCGAGTCGGAGCGATCTTCAAACAGCTGCAGGAAGCCGGCCAGCAATGCGGCGTAAACAACGGCGGCCGCAGTTTTACCTACCAGTCCTGCGGTGACGGCCTGGGCGTAAAACGGCTCACCGTAAAATGCGATGGTCAGGAAGGCGAAGGTATCTACCGCGAGCACGATTGCAAGCGTGATGAAAATCCGGAGAAACAGCAGGCGTTTCAGCAGGCGCGCAACGAATTCATAAATAACAATCGTAAGCACTACGTCGAGTGCCAGCACGACCGTACCAATAAGAAAAATGCTGAGGTCCTGAAATGCCGTGCTTTCGCCCGGCATTGCCTGGACCATTGCCAGCGGGCTGGCACTCTGAACATTCACAAGACTGAAAATAACGGCCAGGGAAAGATTCGCGGCAACAATCCCATAGATCAGTGAGCGCGCCTCGGAGGCATCTTCGCGGATGTATACGAGCAAAAAAGTAAAAATGGATGCGCTGAAAAGTATGGCGGAGCCAGGGCTGATAAAGATGCCCGGCAGAACCTCCACTGATACCGTTGTCGCGAGCAAGGTCTGGGAGAACTGGAAGCCCCCGAGGGTCACATAGAGCAGCGCCAGACCGAAACGGTAGCGCAGGCGAAAGAAGGTCAGCATCAGCAGCCCGACCAGCAGCGCCTCCAGCCCGAACAAGCCAATTTGTCCAAATTGCTCGAGGTTCATAGCGCTCCTGGTTCCGGGGTCATTGCTAATGGTCCATGGGGCCGGCACAGGGCCTATATGCGCGGCGCCTGCCCCTGCCGAGGCGTCACAGTTTAACCAATTTTCTGCAAAGAACCCGCGCAGGTTTTGGTCTGGACGCCGGTCAGGCTAAGCTAGACCGGCTTTCGTGAGATACCCGCTGATCAAGGAGTAAGTATTGGACCCGAGATTCATTGACGATTTGGCCCGCAAACTTTCACAGGCGCTGCCAGGCGGCTTCAGGAGCCTGCAAGAGGACCTCGAGGGCAACTTCAAGGCGGTACTGAGAGGCGCACTCGGCAAGCTCGATCTCGTTACCCGGGAAGAGTTCGAAGTGCAAAGCGCGGTGCTCGCGCGCACGCGTGAGCGACTCAAGGAATTCGAGTCTCGCATCGCTGCCATGGAAGCGCCGAGAAAAGGCAAGGCGGTGCGAAAAAACGCAACGAAGACAACCGCCGCCCGGAAATCTGCAGGAAGGAAAAAGGCAGGGAAAAAGTCTTCCGGGTAGAGGCGTAGAGCAAATTTCGTTTGCCAGGGAGGGCAGCAATGAAAATGGCGACTGTTTTCAGCCGCGCGATGGACGGGCTTCTGGCGCCCCTTGTGCGTGTTGAGGTGCACCTGAGCAACGGCCTGCCCAAATTATCAATTGTTGGTTTGCCCGAGGCCGCCGTGCGCGAGAGCAAAGACCGGGTGCGTTCGGCGATAATTAACGCAGGCTTCGAATTTCCGACGCGCAGAATCACCGTAAATCTCTCGCCCGCTGACCTGCCAAAACACGGTGGCCGTTTCGACCTGCCCATTGCCGTTGGCATACTGGTCGCCTCCGAACAATTACCGGACTCGGGCCTCGCCGATCTGGAGTTATTCGGCGAGTTGTCCCTGGATGGCACCTTGCGCGGCTTTCGCGGCGCTCTGCCCCTCGCCCTGGCGGCTGGCGATGCGCGTGCACTGGTCTTGCCGTTACGCGTATCCCAAGAAGCCGCGCTGGTGAGAAGCGCCAACGTGCTGGCCGCAAGGCATATCCTGGAAGTGGCGGCCCACCTTGCTGGCAAGAAGGCGCTGACGCGCGCCGTGGCGCCCGATTTCCTGAGCGGCCGGCGCTGCCGAAAGCTCGACCTGGCGGACGTGCTCGGCCAGCAGGTGCCCAAGCGCGCGCTGGAAATTGCTGCTGCCGGCGCCCACGGACTGTTGCTGAGCGGTCCCCCCGGTACGGGGAAAAGCATGCTGGCGAGCCGCTTGCCGGGTATTTTGCCGCCCATGAGCGAGCAGGAAGCACTCGAAGTTTCCGCGATAGCCTCGCTGGCCGGCCGCGGCGTGACGCCGGACGACTTTGGCGTCAGGCCCTTTCGCAGCCCTCACCACACCGCGTCGACCGCCGCAATGGCGGGCGGCGGCAGCGTGCCAAAACCGGGCGAAATTTCACTGGCACACAACGGCGTTTTGTTTCTTGACGAGCTGCCGGAATTTGGTCGTGCCGTGCTTGAAGTCCTGCGCGAGCCCATCGAGTCTGGCGAGGTCCGCATTGCGCGCGCGGCGCATCAGGCAACGTTCCCGGCGCGTTTTCAGCTTGTGGCTGCAATGAATCCGTGTCCCTGCGGGTATCTGGGGGATCGTTGCGGACGCTGCCACTGTACGCCGGAGCAGGTGCAGCGCTATCGACACCGCGTTTCCGGACCGCTGCTGGATCGCCTTGATATTCAGATCCAGGTGGCGAGGCCGCCGCGGTCAGTGGTGCTGGATGATGTCGAGGCAGGCGAACAAAGTGAGGCGGTTGCGCGGCGCGTCGTGGCAGCGCGAGAGCATCAACTTGCGCGCCAGGGCACGGCCAATGCGCTTTTAGATAATGCCGGGCTGCGCGAGTGGTGCAGGCCGGACAAGAAGGGTGAGGCGATGGTCAGCCGCGCCGTTGCGCGCTTTGGTTTCTCCATGCGTGGGACGCACAAGATTCTGAAAGTTGCCCGCAGCATTGCCGACCTTGCGGGAAGCACGCGGGTGACCAGCCAGCATATCGCTGAGGCCGTTTCGTATCGTCGCCTCGACACATCGCGGACGCATTGATGGTTCAAAAACAAAAAAGCCGCCCGCAGGCGGCTTCGTGATAGATGGTTTTGCTTCTTACTGGCTTTGCGCGGTCATGTAGTCGACGGCAGCGCGTACGGCTTCATCGGTCAGATCTGCGCGGCCACCCTTGGCTGGCATGACGCCTGCTTCGCCCTGGTAACCATTAATGGCATTCGCATAGAGCGTTTCCGCGCCCTTTGCGATACGCGACGACCAGGCGGCCACGTCACCGGTTTTTGGCGAACCGGCGATGCCGGCTGTGTGACAAACAGCGCAGGCGCCGTTGTAAACATCTTCACCCGAAACTTCCTCCACCACAGCGACAACAGCTGGCTGCACGGAAACGGGTGGCGGAGCCATAACCGGCGGCGCGTCCTGCCCGGCGACAGCGACCTTACCAAAGGGTTCGATCTGTTCCTCGATCATTCCGATGACGGCAGGGTCTTCCGACAGGAAGGATTCCTGCGCACGGCCCCCGACGACTTCTGACAGGATGATCATCGCGACGCTGAATAGAACGAGGGCGCCGATGATTAGCATAAAGGTGTCGAAAAACTTGCGATCGTGGCTCACTTTGACTCCGGCAGTGGTGACGGGAATGCTCCCGGCCTGGGTTACGTGTAGCAATAACGTATGAGGAAGGGGCGCAGTATAGCCAGATTGGGGGCGGCCTTAAAGCGGCCCGGCATGACTCTTACTCGGTGGTTAAGGCCGAGGCAACGTTGCTCAGGCGGACGATAGCGTGCGCGAGCCGGCGCCACTGGCATGGCTGCCGTCAGGGCCGTAGGTGAGGGTGTCCGGATTTCCGGTCCGCAGGACACGCAGTGCGCGCTCTACGTGACTGCGC
>JABDLF010000025.1 GCA_013003115.1 Gammaproteobacteria bacterium | reverse complement strand
CCTTTAATCCCCTGGTGCCCGGTGCGACCAGCGGGCTTGCTGCGCGACCGCCGGATAATGATTTTCAGCAGTTGAGCCTCACTGGTAATTACCGCAGCGCGTCAGACGTAACGCTCGTCGGCAACATTGCTGTGGGCAAAGCAAGCCAGGATGAACTGCTGGCAGCATATACCGTTAATGAATTGCTGCCGACCGTTGCGCTGCCCGCCAGTTCGGCAGATGGCCGGATCGACTCGACCCATCTTAACGGTGCTGCAATGCTTAGCGGCCGGCTGAGCCGAAACTTGCGTTACAAAGCCTTTTATCGCAAACACGAGCGAGATAACCAAACGCCTGCCCGCGACTGGCAGCCGGTTGTTATGGATATCTTCCAGGATGGCACGCGGCGCAATACGCCGTTCAGCTTTGACAAGACCGAATACGGCCTGAATCTGCGCTTTCGACTCAAGAATGCTGTGCGGATGTCGGCGGGCATCGAGCGCGAAGATTACCAGCGCGACTTTCAGGAGGTGCGCGAGACCAACGAGAACAGCTACTGGGTCAAACTCACGGCTCACAGCGGCGATGACGCGACTATAACGTTCAATGCCCGGAGAGACTATCGCGATGGCTCGGGTTACCGACCCGTGAGCAGCCTGTCACCGCCGCAGAACCCGCTGCTGCGGAAATACAATATGGCGGACAGAGATCGCAGCCTGCTTTCGGCCACGTTGAGCGTCAACCCCACGGACAGCGTCAGTCTTTCTTTACTCGGCGAATATGCCAACGACGACTATCCTGACTCCGTCATCGGTCTCAAAGAGAGCGAGGACCGCAGCGTGACGCTCGATGCGAGCCTCCAACCGCGGACCTGGCTTGGCATCCACGCATTCCTGACGCGACAATCGCTGGAATATTCCCAGGCAGGCTTCGCAAACGGACCGTGGGCGGCGACCGGTGAAGATCGATTTATAACGAGTGGCTTGAATCTTGATTTTCGCGGTGACGACAGTGGCAGACACCTCAGAATCAACTACACGCGCACGGATTCGCGCGGCACCAGCTTCATTGACGCAGGCTCGGGCTCGCAGGCATTCCCGGATTTAAGTGCGGATCTCGAAGTTTTCTCAGCCGCGTTTACTGGCGTTGTTCGGGACAAGCTGCGAGCAAGGATCAGCTATCAGTACGAGCGTTACCATTCCCGGGACTGGCAAATCGAAGGCGTAACGCCGACAACCATCGGTAACGTCCTGGCTTTCGGGGAGGCCCTTCCAAATTACACCCAGCAGATTATCTGGCTGGGCCTGGTCAGAGATTTCTGACAATCTGATCTCTCGACGGAGCAGCTGCCGGGCATCCAGCCCGCTGCGGCGACTATAATTCAGGAAAACCCACATCAGGCTTGGGCAAATAAATGGCCGATAACCACATTAGTGGTCTGCTTCAAGACTTTCCGGTGACCATCTGCCTGCCAGTGGAATGGGGACAGATGGACGCGTTTAATCACGTCAACAATATTATTTACTTTCGCTACTTCGAAAGCGCGCGTATTGCCTACTTCGAAAAAGCCGGCGTGCTCACCTACATGCAGGAGCATGGCGTTGGGCCGATCCTGAAACACACGCAATGCCGCTTTCGTATTCCTTTGCGCTACCCGGACCAGGTACAGGTCGGCGCGCGGGTAACTGACCTCGGCGATAATGAATTCGAAATGAGTTACAGGGTCGTATCATCGAACGCTGATGCGGTTGCTGCAGAAGGAACCGGCACCATAGTCTGCGTGGATTATCACAGTGCCGCGAAGGTAAAAATCCCGGATGCCTTACGGAAAGCGATAGCCGATCTTGAGGCCACGAAACAGTCCGGTTAGTGAAACGGGCTGCTGTCCCGATGCGGCTTTTCGGCCGAAACGAAGGTTAAGTTTAAAAAAATCCTCCAAGTTAATGATTTACCAACACAACGTCGTGAGCTTCACTGCAATTGCCAAAAACCGACTTGGCAGAGCCATTAAATTTCGCAATGTCGCTCTCTGATCAATGCCGCGCCGATGGCTCTATGCCTCCACAGAATGACAACCATTGATCTATACTCCCGATTACCTTTATCTCTCATAATCCACAAACAAAGTGAGATCGCCATGAAACGCTCTTCAAGCCCCATTATTGTTGTCATCATCGCCGCTGCCCTTGCACTGGCCGGAACCGCTGCGGCACAAAGCACGACCTCTACGCTGCGAATAATCACTTCGGATGATGCCGGGACTGCTGCCGGCGTTCCGGTGCAGATCACACACATGCCGACCGGGCGAGTTCAGACTTTTGCCACCAACGAAGTCGGCGCAATAACGGTGCGCGGCCTTGCGGTGGGCGGCCCCTACGTTGTCCAGGTCGTCAGCGGGAGTGGTTTTTCCGGCCAGACAGTGAGCGAGATCTACCTGGAGCTCGATCGGACGGAACAAATCTCGCTTCAGGTCCAGCGTGAGCGGCAAATGGAAGAAGTAGTCGCGACCGGCCAGCAGGTAGGAAGAGAACTGCGGGTGGGCGTTGGCGAGGATTTCTCAGCTGAGAAAATTCAGGCTACCCCCTCGATTTCCCGGGACTTTATCAGCACATTGGCGACTGATCCGAAGATCCTTGTCGATAACAGCGTTGCCCGCGGTCCGGCTGTTTCTATCGCCGGGCAGAACTTCCGGTTTAACAGCGTCACTATTGACGGCGTCGCACAAAATGACAACTTCGGATTATCCAAAAATGCGTCAGCAACACAGCGCTCGCCGATCTCCATCGACGCCGTTCAGGAAATTAACGTCAACGTCGCACCTTTTGATGTTACATACGGCAATTTCATCGGCGGCAACATCAACATTGTCACCAAGTCCGGCACCAACGACTTTCATGGGAGTGTCTTTGGCTTTACTACCGGGGACAGCTTCACGGGCGACAAGTCCGACGGTGTAGATGTGGGCGTAAGAGATTTTGACGAGGACGTTTACGGCTTCACGCTGGGCGGGCCAATCGTTAAGGACAAACTGTTCTTCTTTGCCAATTACGAGAAGTTTGAGACCACGCTGCCGTCCAACTCTCAGACTATCGAAGCAATTGCCGGCGTTACGCAGGCAGACGTGGATCGGGCCATCAGCATCTTTCAGGACGAATACGGGTTTGATCCCGGCCGCTTCGACGCTTCGGACACAGACCAGGACGAAAAATACCTGTTAAAAATTGACTGGAACATAAACGACAGGCACCGCGCTGTTGCCAGCTACCAGGTCGCAGACGGCGATGTGCTGTTCGATGACTTTCCGGAAGTGGCCGTGCTGCAGTCGAATCGCTATAACATTAATGAAAAACTGACGGCGTTTTCAGCCCAGGCGTTTTCAGACTGGAACGACCGGCTTTCAACCGAAGTAAAAGTTGGCTTCAAGGATGTAGAAAATCGACAGATAAGCGTCGACCCGACCACCCCGGACTTTTCCATCGCTTTTGAACCGTTCGGTCCGACTCGAATTGCGGCCGGTGGTGACCGTTTTCGTCATACCAACGAGCTGGATAACAAGTCACGCCTTATCAAGCTAAAGGCCGACTATGAGATGGGTAACCATACGATTACGGCCGGCTTTGAACAGGAGCAGTACGAGATTCGCAACCTGTTCCTGCCTTTTTCGAAAGGTAACTACGTCTTTTTCTCTCTCGATGACCTGGAAAATCGTGTTCCCGGCTTTGTGCTTTATGGTAATTCAAATACCGGCATCGCCAAGGACGCGGAGGCCAACTTCGAGCTGGCGGTGAACAGTGTGTACATTCAAGACGAGTGGAATGTCACCGACGATCTGGTGCTGAAGTTTGGCCTTCGGCAGGACAACTACAGCAATGACGATCCAATCCCGCTGAACTCCGGGTTCCAGGCGCGCAACGGCTTCGACAACACCGAGAACCTCGATGACAAGGACATTCTTCTGCCGCGCCTTGGCTTCAACTGGGATGCAACGGACAGGCTGACATTGCGAGGCGGTGCAGGCCTGTTTGGCGGCGGTACGCCGCTGATCATGCTTTCCAACAGCTACTCCGGTAACGGCGTAACCCGGACTTTTGCACAGTTTCTCGCGCCGTTTTTCGGCCCGCCCGTGTCTGACTCCATCGACGACGCCGTCGCAGCCCTGCCTGATACCGGCGCTGCGTTCGACAACTTCCAGCAATACATCGGTTTCGACCCGGACACCACTGCGGTCGATGCGTTCAGCCCGGATTTCAAACCACTGAGCACCTGGAAATTCAGCGTCGGCGCAGATTACAACGCCGATTTATCCAGGATAGGGCTCGGTGATGACTGGGACTTGTCGTTCACCCTCGTGCACTCGAGTGTCAACAATGGCTACGACATCTACGAAGGCCGCCGCCGGGTAGTTGCCACGGCACCGGACGGACGCCCGATTTACGACGCCCCGCCTGAAGGTGATTACATCGTCAGGAACACGAGCCTCGGCGGTGGGCAGGTCTATACGTTCGACGCCGCCAAGACTTTTGAAACGGGTCTCGGCCTTTTTGATACGACCTTTGGCTACACCTACCAGGACATGGACGAAGTCCGTTCCTATAACCGCTTTGTTGGGTTTGAGACCTACGCCTTCGACCCGCAGTCGGATCTGAACAACCCAAGCGTGGCAACTGGTCGCTATCAGACGGACCACCGGGTCACGTCCACGCTGGCTTGGGAAAAAGACCTGTTTGGTGACAACACGACGTCGCTGGGCCTTGTCTATATTGGCCGCTCGGGACCGAAGTACAGCTACGTTTTTGGCAGCCAGAACATCCCGACGTTCGGCGGCACCTTCCTTTCCGATTTTGGCAGCGAGGCCGACAATCCGGGGCCACAACTCTTTTACGTACCGACCGGCACCGGTGATCCCATCATTACCGGCGACCCGGATTTTCTGGCAGACCTGAACACCTTTATTGACCGCGACGAGTGCCTGCGGGGCGCCAGGGGTTCAATAGTAACCAGAAACTCATGTGAAACCGACTGGGTTCACACAGTGAATCTCCGACTGGTCCAGGAGTTCGGTTTCATGGAAGACAAGAACATCGAGCTCATACTGGACATCGAGAACTTCCTGAACTTCATCAACGATGACTGGGGCAGAGTCGAGTCGTACACCGCGCCGTCCAACGTGGCGCCGGCAGCAGTAGCGCTTTCAGCAGACGGCAGCCAGTACATCCTCTCGCCAAGCCCGGGATACGCGGGCACGCCCGAGTCGATAATTCCGCAGCCTTCCATCGCGAGACTGCCGTCGGTTTACAGGATTCAGTTTGGCTTCAGATTTAGCTTCTGAGCATGAAGTAACCATCAGAGGATTCGGCTCGCCAGCGTCGCTGGCGAGCCTTTTTTTGCTCAGTCCCTGAGAGATTCCATCGCAGAAGACGACGCTTCCCGCAGCGATTCGCCATCTTCGGACAGAAGCAGTGCTGCAAGGCCTTCACGCTCTGCAACTACGATGCCCTCCTCGGCGCCCAGGACAATCATCGCAGTCGCCCATCCATCTGCCGTCATCGCCTCATCTGACACAATCGTAGCGAGAACAAGAGAATGGTTTACCGGGCGCCCTGTCCTCGGATCAATCGTGTGCGAAAACCGCTGGCCGCCAATTTCAAAGTAATTGCGGTAGTTGCCAGATGTAGCCACTGCCCCGCCCTCCAGTGACAGCACTTCGTAAGGCTTGCGATCGCCTCTGGGGTTTTCGATCGCAACTCTCCAGAGATCGCCCTGCGCATTCCTTCCCGTAAAACGCAATTCGCCGCCAATGTCTACAAGAAAATTTTCTAAGCCCTTGTCTGCCAGCAGATCGCAGACAACGTCGACGGCATAACCCTTGGCGATGGCTGACAGGTCGATGTAAAGATCAGGCTCTGACTTTTTCAGCGCAGGCGGATCAACCCGAACGTCGAGCTTCTGGTAACCGATGCGCTCTGAGACGGCCGCAATTACCGAACGGTCCGGCATCGCCTCAAGCGCCGACTCCGGGCCGAAACCCCAGATATTGACGAGTGGCCCCACCGTAATATCAAAAGCCCCGCCTGTCGCTGCACTTATTTTCTGGGCGGCTTCTGTCACTTTCGCCGTCGATGCAGAAACGGGGAACCAGTCCGTACCGGCGTACTGATTGAATTGCGATACCTCCGATTCAGCAAGATAAGTGGACATAGTCGCATTTATCCCATCGAGCGTTGCGCGAATTTCGGCCGCCAGGGCTTCCTTGTCCAGGCTCTCGGGCATGCCCACCACCTGAACGTTGAAGCGCGTGCCCATAACAGGCCCATTGAGTTCCAGGATCGCCCCCGGAACCGCTTGTTTGTCGCAGGAAGCAAGAACAACAAGCCCGATGGCCGCTACCAGCAAGACCTCGAATCTAATTTTTCTCATTCGCAATATCTCTGATGCATCAGGTGCCGCGATTGCGGCGGGTTCGCTCCTATTGTATAGCCTGCACCGGGCAAAAACGCTGCTTCGGTTGGAAAGTAGGGTGCCGCGGGATTCTCGTTTATCATTTGTATATGAACAAACCAGCAATATTGGCCATCGACCAGGGCACAACAAGCAGCCGGGCAATGGTCCTCGATGGCCGACTGCAGATTGTGGCGCTGGCCCAGGAAGAGTTTCCGCAGATATTTCCTGCGCAAGGCTGGGTCGAGCACGACCCCGATGATATCTGGAAGAGCACGCGCCGAGTCGCGGACAAGGCACTGCGCGCCGCGCAGGACAAGGGTTTCGAGGTTCTGGCAATTGGCATAACCAATCAGCGCGAAACGACCGTGCTGTGGCACCGCAGTAGCGGTCGAGCCGTCGCGAACGCAATCGTCTGGCAGGATCGTCGCACCTCTGAACAGTGTCTCAGGCGCAAAGCAGCCGGCGAAGAAGAAGGCTTCCATTCACGCACAGGGCTGCTGCTTGACCCATATTTCTCCTGCACAAAACTGGAATGGCTGCTCGACAACGTCGACGGTGCCAGAGAGATGGCGGCAGGAGGCAAGCTCGCATTTGGCACCATCGACAGCTGGCTGGCGTGGAAGCTCACCGGCGGCAAAGCGCACGTGACAGACGCCACCAACGCAAGTCGAACAGGGCTCTTCAATATTCACACCCAGGCATGGGATCCGGCGCTGCTTGAGCAGTTTAATATTCCGGAAGCGATATTGCCCCGTGTTCACGACTGTGTCGCGGAGTTTGGCATCACAGACAAAACGGTTCTCGGCGCATCGCTGCCAATATTCGGCATCGCAGGTGACCAGCAAGCCGCTGCCATCGGTCAAGGTTGCTTTAATGAAGGCGATATAAAGAGCACCTACGGCACGGGTTGTTTTGTGCTGGTCAACACGGGAGACAAGGCACTCAACTCTGAAAACCGGCTGCTGACAACCGTCGCGAGTCGTTTCGATGGCCATACGAGCTACGCCCTGGAAGGCTCGATTTTTATGGCCGGTGCCGCCGTGCAGTGGCTGCGCGACAGCTTAGGCATTATCAAATCTGCCCCTGAAAGCGAAACATTGGCAAAAAGTATCGATGGCAATCACGGCGTCTATGTCGTTCCCGCCTTCACCGGCCTTGGGGCACCGCACTGGAGACCTGACGCACGTGCTGCCGTTTTTGGTTTGACGCGCGCCTCTGGCCGCGCCGAACTGGCGCGCGCCACGCTGGAGGCAGTCGCTTATCAAACTTACGATCTGCTTCAGGCGATGATCAAAGACGGCGTGTCAGCAACTGCGTTGCGCGTTGACGGCGGCATGGCGGCGAACGGCTGGCTGATGCAGTTCCTCGCAGACCTGCTGCAGATTAAAGTTGAACGTCCTCAAATAATGGAGACCACCGCGCTCGGCGCTGCCTACCTGGCCGGCTGGCGAGCGGGCATCTACGCACCTCCGTCTGAATTTGCATCAGGCTGGAAAGCACAAGCCCGCTTCGAGCCCGCGATGGACGCCGCTCATAGGCTGTCCCTGCTCCAAGGTTGGCATGCGGCAGTTTCGCGAGTCCTTGCCGCTGCTGACGAACAGGCCAGATAAGCCATTGTTTTCAATAAGATGAAGGGGGTTCGCGCCGGGAGCACTCAGCCAGCCTTGGTTGGCATGGTGTATTCGATCCATGCCGATTTATTGGCATCGAAACGATCATACAAACGCTGCGCCGTGACGTTATCCTGGGCTGTCATCCAGGCAAGGTCGCTATAACCCCTTGCCTCAGCAACTTCTGCCGCCTTCTCAATCAGCGCCGCGCCAATGCCCGTCCCTCTCACTTCACCGCGCACGAAGAGGTCATTCATTAAAGCAAATCTGCCGGCTCGGGTGCTCGAGTAGGGAAAGTACAAAGTAGTGAAACCAACGGCTTCATCACCCCGGTAGGCAATATATTGCAGACCTTCGTCCGGCTCGTCGAGGAAGCGCGAGAAAAAATCGCGATTCCGGACGCGGTCGATATTTTCGACACGGTAGAACGCCTGGTACTTTTCGACAAGATCAAGAAGATCATCGAAGTTTTCTTTGCTCACGGCAACGATCCTGTTTTTAGTGGCCATCAGACTCTCCCTCATGGCCCGGTCGAACGCCAGGCCGAATTTAAGCCATCAAACTATGCCAGTTGCTCCGAGGTCAAATCATTTCTCGTCCCTGCGGCTCACAAGGGGCCGGACGACCAGTGACCCTGTGTGCGCCCGGACAGTGACTGCGCGTTACAGCACTATTGAAACACAGGGTAAAAAAGTCCGCACAGTGGTAAAATCTTCCGCTTAAAGGCCAGCATGCAACACGGGCCGGGCTGGCGCTTTTTCACCGTTTTGATTCGGAGAAAACAATGCTCATTGGCGTACCCAAAGAAATAAAAAATCACGAATACAGGGTGGGGCTCACACCAGGTGGCGCGTATGAAATGGCGCACGCAGGGCACAAAGTTATCGTGCAATCGCAGGCCGGGAGCGGCATCGGTATAGAAGACGATGAGTATATCCAGGCCGGCGCAGAAGTTGTTGGCGACGCTCGCGAAATTTTTGAGCGCGCCGAGATGATAATCAAGGTCAAGGAACCGCAGCCGGTTGAATGCAAAATGCTCTCCGAAGGACAGCTCCTCTTTACCTATCTGCACCTGGCACCCGATCCTGAGCAAACGAAGTTACTCGTTGAGTCCGGCTGCACCGCCATCGCCTATGAGACAGTGACGGATGCAAAGGGCGGCCTGCCTCTGCTGGCCCCCATGAGCGAAGTCGCCGGACGACTGTCTATCCAGGCCGGAGCCCACTGCCTTGAAAAAGCGAAAGGTGGCAACGGCACCTTGCTGGGCGGCGTGCCCGGCGTTGTTCCAGCCAAAGTTCTCATCATTGGCGGCGGCGTTGCCGGTGAAAATGCGGCGCGCATCGCGATGGGCATGGGCGCCATCGTGGCTGTGATGGACGTTTCCCTGCCCCGCCTGGCCCAGCTGGACGCGCTCTATGGCCCGCGCCTGATGACGATATTCTCCAAGCGCGACATGCTCGACAAATATGTGACCGATGCCGACCTCGTCGTTGGTTCGGTGCTGATCCCCGGTGCCTCGGCCCCCAAGCTCGTCACGCGCGATCACATCAAGGCGATGCGCAAAGGCACGGTGGTTGTCGACATTGCCATCGACCAGGGCGGCTGCTTTGAAACCAGCAAGGCCACGACTCACCAGGAGCCAACCTATATGGTGGACGATGTTGTTCACTACTGCGTCGCAAACATGCCGGGGGCTGTGCCGCGCACATCCACGTTTGCACTGGCCAACGCAACCCTGCCGTTTGCGCTCAGCCTCGCAAACAAAGGCTACCGCAAAGCCCTTGCCGACAACCCCCATCTCATGAGGGGGCTTAACGTGCATGCGGGAAAAGTGACCTATGAGGCGGTCGCACGCGACCTGGGCTACGATTATGTAGACGCCGCGTCCGCGCTGGGCGTCTGAGTG
>JABDLF010000001.1 GCA_013003115.1 Gammaproteobacteria bacterium | reverse complement strand
CCGTGCTTCGAGCCGGCAGGAAGCCACCGAGCTTTTCACGCCGTGACAACAGGTACTGCATTTCTTCGCTGTCGTCGGCGGGCTTGTAAAAAGGCAGCTTGTCGATTTCCTTGTCGGAAATCGGAATGTTGAAGCGGTCGCGGAAATAAATAAGGTGATCGCGATCCAGCTTCTTCTGCTGGTGGGTGATGTTCTGGCCTTCACCCGCCTCGCCCATGCCAAAGCCCTTGACGGTTTTGGCAAGAATGACGGTGGGACGGCCCGTATGGCTCGAGGCGGCTGCGTATGCCGCATGCACCTTACGCGGATCATGACCGCCGCGGTTGAGATGCCAGATGTCGTCGTCGGACATGTTGGCCACCATAGCGGCAAGCTCTGGATATTTACCAAAGAAATGTTCGCGGGTGTACGCACCGCCTTTGGACTTGTAATTCTGGTATTCACCGTCGACGCACTCTTCCATGCGCTGGCGCAACAGGCCCTGGCGATCGCGCGCAAGCAGCGGATCCCAGCGCGAGCCCCACAGTACCTTAACGACGTTCCAGCCTGCACCCTGAAACGTTGCCTCGAGTTCCTGAATGATCTTGCCGTTGCCGCGCACCGGGCCGTCGAGTCGCTGCAGGTTGCAATTGATCACAAACACCAGGTTGTCGAGGCGTTCGCGCACCGGCAGCGTGATGGCACCCAGTGACTCGGGCTCATCCATCTCGCCGTCGCCCAGGAAACACCAGACTTTGCGATCGCTGGGCGGCACCATCTCGCGGTGTTCCATGTAGCGCTGAAAACGCGCCTGGTAAATGGCCATCATGGGGCCTAAACCCATGGACACCGTCGGGAACTGCCAGAAGTCCGGCATCAGCCACGGATGCGGATAAGACGACAGCCCGTCAGTTTCGATTTCCTGCCTGAACCCGCGCAGCTTGTCTTCGCTCAGACGACCTTCAAGGAAGGCACGCGCGTAGATACCGGGCGAAGAATGCCCCTGGATAAAAATCTTGTCGCCCGGATGCTTGTCGGTGGCCGCCCGCCAGAAATGATTAAAGCCCACTTCATACAGCGTGGCCGATGACGCATAGGTGGCGATGTGTCCGCCGTACTCTGAATTCTTGCGATTGGCGTGCACCACCATGGCCATGGCGTTCCAGCGCAGGATTGCCTCGATGCGGCGCTCGAGGGCCCGGTCGCCTGGATAGTCCGGCTCCTGTCCCGGCGCGATGGTATTGAGGTAGGCGGTGTTCGGTGAATAAGGAAGATATGCGCCTGAACGCCGGCTGTGATCAATAATCCGATCGATCAGAAAATGCGCGCGCTCCGCGCCGTGCGCGCTGAGCACAGAATCGATGGATTCCAGCCATTCCCGGGTCTCCTCCGGGTCGATATCGCTGCGCTTGGATTCATCCGCCATTTTCTACGCCCTGGTTAATTGCAAAGCACGTTTTTTATTAAAGTGATTTCCGTACCCTCTGCTGCTACGATGCCCCGTCCGAAATCTGGGCCAGCGACGCGAGGCAAGCGACCAATAATCGTGGTTTGACGTGGTCAGGTCAAGACGAGCACACCTGTACAAGCGCCCGAAAACAATGAAAAATCAGCGAATCACTCGCTCCGGGAGCGGCTGCTCCAATTATGTCTGAAACACTGCGCATCAAACGGCCCGATGACTGGCATCTGCATTTGCGGGACGGTGAAGCACTCAAAACGCTGGTTCCCATATCCGCCGGCTACTGCCAGCGGGCCGTGGTTATGCCCAATCTTGTTCCGCCGGTGACCACCGTCGCAGCGGCGAAAGCCTACCGGGATCGCGTCATGGCCGCCCTCCCTGATGGCCAGAGCTTTAATCCATTGATGACCTTATATATGACTCAGGAGACCGATGCTGCCGAGGTACGTGCCGCGAGTGCGTGCGACGAGATTATTGGCATCAAACTTTATCCTGCCGGTGCCACGACCAATTCCGCGTCAGGCGTTACCGATATAAGGCGCCTCGAGCCAATTTTCGAAACCATGGCGGACTATGGCTTGCCGCTACTTGTCCACGGCGAGGTGACCACCGATGACGCCGACATATTCGATCGCGAAGCGCGATTTATCGATGAAATTCTTGAGCCTCTGGTTAATCGTGTCGCAAATCTCAAGGTGGTGCTCGAACACATCAGTTGTCGGAATGCGGTGGAGTTCGTCAACAGCCGCGATAAATTGCTGGGTGCCACCATTACGCCGCAGCACCTTTACATGAACCGCAACGCGATGCTCACCGGTGGCATCCGCCCGCACAACTACTGCCTGCCGGTACTGAAGCGCGAAGAAGACCGACAGGCACTGATCGCCGCCGCAACCTCAGGTGACCAGCGGTTTTTCATGGGCACAGACAGCGCGCCGCATGTTCGCGAAGCCAAAGAGTCAGACTGCGGATGCGCCGGCACTTTTAATGCGCCAGTAGCCCTTGCTGTTTACGCCGAAGTTTTTGAGGATGCAGGCGCGCTGGATAAGCTCGAGGCCTTTACAAGTAGCAACGGGCCGCGCTTTTACGGGCTGCCTGAAAATGCCGATCATCTGACCTTGAAGAAAAACTCCTGGCGGGCACCAGCCAAAGTTGGCAGCGGCAATCAGCAGTTTGTGCCCTGGCTCGCCGGCGAATCGTTACGCTGGCAGGTGACTGGAACATGAGCATGGCTGAAGAAAGCGGCTACATACCCATGGGCAAACGCTTTCGCGGCTTCCTGCCGGTAGTGGTCGATGTCGAAACTGGCGGGTTTAATTGCGCCACCGACGCGCTGCTGGAAATTGCTGCGGTGTTGCTGCACATGCGCGAAGACGGCGATCTGGAGGTCGGCGAAACTTACCGATTCCACGTCAAGCCATTCGAGGGCGCCAATCTCGATCCTGCGTCGCTGGAGGTCAACGGGATCGACCCCGACCACCCTTTGCGGCTGGCGTTAGACGAGGCCGAAGCCCTTGCGAAAATTTTCAAGCCCCTGCGCGCGGCGGTAAAAGAAAACGAATGCACCCGTGCGATTCTCGTTGGGCACAACAGCTTTTTTGACCTGAGCTTCCTGAACGCTGCGGTTGCGCGCGCGGGATTGAAACGCAATCCCTTCCACCCGTTCAGCAGTTTCGATACGGCCACGCTTGGCGGCGTGGCGCTGGGACAGACGGTACTTGCGAGAGCTCTGGAGGCGGCCTCAATCGAATGGGACAGCCGCGAAGCGCATTCCGCCGCCTACGACGCACAGAAAACGGCGGAGCTGTTTTGCTTTATTGTGAATCGATTCCGCACGGCCTTTGAGGGACGATAGACGTCAAAGGCCTGAAAAAGCTCATTTCGCGGCGATGCCGCTCAACAGCGTCTTAAGCTCGCCCGAGTTGTACATCTCTATCACGATGTCCGATCCGCCAATCAGCTCACCGTTGACATACAGCTGAGGATAGGTGGGCCAGTTTGCGTACTTCTTAAGCCCTTCTCTCAGCTCCGGGTCCTCAAGAATATTTGTATGACCAAACTCTGCGCCGCAGGCACGCAGCGCCGCCACCGCCTGCGCAGAAAACCCACATTGCGGAAAATCCGGTGAGCCCTTCATGTAAAGCATCACGGCATGCTCCGAAAGCTGACTTTCTATTTTCTCGTTTATGTTCACGCTGAATCCTCGAAATAAAATGCAATCGTTTCGTTACGTTATCAAAGGCTGTTCTTGATCTTGAGGCGATTATCGATGACGGTGACGCCACCGACGCTCGCGGCGAGCGTCTCTGCCTGAGACCTCGCCGAGTAGCTGGACACCACGCCCACCAGGGTGACTACGCCGCTTACGGTGCTTACTGTGATGTCGGCGCCGGCAAGCATGCGGTCAGCCGACAACTCAGCTCTGACTCCTGCCGTGATCTTCTCGTCCGCGCTGCGCTGGTTGTCCGCCCCGGATGCGGACGGATAAGAGCCTGCAGCCCCGCCTCCGACTACCAGGGCCGCGCACCCACCAAGCACAAGCGAAGCCACGAGCAGCACTGCAAGGCCGGCGCGCACCATGTTTCGTCCCGGGTCTGATGGCATCTGTAACTCCATACTCAAAATCTGCCTGGCGGTCGCACAATAATTTAATAACCGGCCGCCTGAGGACTCAGTCACCGCCGACTTTGGTTGCTCGCATGGGCAGTTGTGCGACGACATCCCATTGTGCCTGCGCATCAAGGTCGTCCCATTCGACAATCTCGTCAAGCGACCGGTGGCACCCAAGGCACTGCTCATCATCATCCAACGTACAAATTCCAGTGCAGGGTGAATCAGGCCTTTGCATTTCGAGTGCTCGCTGAACAGCCTTCGCCACTTAGCCGGACAGGTTTTGAGCAACGAAATCCCAGTTTACGAGATTCCAGAATGCTTTGATGTATTCGGGCCGGGCGTTCTGGTAGTCGAGATAGTAGGCATGCTCCCACACATCACAGGTCAGCAGCGGCGTATCGCCCGACGCTATCGGACAACCGGCGTTGCCGGTCTGCGTGATCGCGAGACTGCCATCCGCTTTCCTGACAAGCCAGGCCCATCCGGATCCGAACAGTCCGCCGGCCTTTTCGCTGAACTCTTCGCGAAATTTGTCGACGGAACCAAACTCCGCCTTGAGCGCATCAGCGACTGCACCAGATGGTTCACCACCACCGTCGGGGCTCATGCATTGCCAGTAAAAAGTGTGATTGAACACCTGCGCAGCATTATTGAAAATGCCGCCGGACGCTTTGCGAATTATGTCTTCCAATGATGACTGCTCGAATTCTGAGCCCGGAATCATGCCGTTGAGTTTTTTGACGTAACCGGCGTGGTGTTTGCCGTAGTGAAACTCAAGCGTGCGCGCCGAAATATGCGGCTCCAGGGCCTTCAGATCATAGGGCAACGGTGGCAGCTCAAATGCCATTTAAATCTCCTTAATAATTTTTGCGGGGAGGACAGCTGCCATCGGCCAACGACGGCGCCCCGGCAGGCCGTTATTGTAGCAGAACTAAGTATTTGATCCGAACCAGATATTCGATTTACTGGGGGTATAATCCTGATTCGGGATTCGTCGGGCAGACTCAGAAAGTTGTACGGTGAACGATCCCATCCAGCAATCAACCCAGCCGTGTCTGGCATGCGGAGGCCCGTTGAAAAGCAACTCGCTGCACAATCACATCAGGCGTCATGTCGCCTCGGCGCTGGCCGAGGATATCGGCAGCGGCGACGTGACCGCCGCGCTGATCAGGCAGGATTTGCGCATCGCTGCCAGGATCATCAGCCGCCAGCAAGCGGTGCTGTGCGGTCGCGCCTGGTTCGACGAAGTTTTCGCGCAACTCGACCCGGGCGTCACGGTTACCTGGGAGCGCGCAGACGGCGACCGCGTCGCCCCGGATGGCCTTGTCTGTAGCATCGAAGGTCCTGCGAGAGCCGTGCTGACAGGCGAAAGGACAGCGCTTAACTACCTGCAGTGCCTATCCGGCACGGCCACCGCGGCCCGACAGTATGCAGAGGCTGTTGCCGGAACACGCTGCAAGATTCTCGACACCCGCAAAACTCTGCCGGGCCTGCGCCTTGCACAAAAATATGCCGTGCGCTGCGGTGGCGCGGAAAATCACAGGACAGGTCTTTTCGACGGCATACTCATTAAAGAAAACCACGTCTCCTCCGCGGGTTCCCTGGCCAGCGCAATAGCTGCGGCGGCAGCACTGAATACCGGGCTGCCCATCGAAGCGGAAGTCGAAAATCCAGCCGAGCTTCGCGAAGCGCTGGCAGCCGGTGCCGATATCATCATGCTTGACAACTTCTCGCTTGAGGACACCCGCGAGGCCGTCGCCATCACGGACGGCCAGGCGAAACTCGAGGCGTCGGGCAACATGACGCTGGAGCGCGTTCGTGAGGTCGCTGAGACGGGCGTCGACTTTATTTCTATCGGTGCCCTGACGAAAAATGTCAACGCAATTGACCTGTCGATGCGGGTGGTCGAGTAGCTGTCAGGCGACGGCCCGGAGAATATGTTCGGGCTCAGAAACACCAAACCCCTGCGCATAGTCAATGCCCATGCGCGTCAGCATTTCGATGATCTCGATGTTCTCTGCGAATTCAGCAATGGTGCGCTTGCCCGTCAGGTGGCCAATTTCGTTGATGGAACGGACCATTTCCCGGTCAATCGGGTCATGCAGGATCTCTTTGACGAAGCTGCCATCGATTTTCAGGAAATCAACGGGAAAGTGCTTCAGGTACCCAAATGATGACAGCCCGGTACCAAAGTCATCCAGCGCAAACAGGCAGCCGAGCTCCTTGAGCGCCTGAATGAAGCGATTCGCCTGGCTATAGCTTGCTATCGCGGCAGTCTCCGTGATTTCGAAGCAAATTTTCTGCGGATCAAGCCCCGTATTTTTGAACTGATCGATAACAAAGGGCAAAAACTTTTCATCGCCGAGGCTCTGACCCGACAGGTTTATCGAGCACAACTCGAGACGCTCTCTCTCATCCGCCGCCGAAATCAGCCAGTTGAAAGAGTTTTCGATGACCCACCGGTCAATACTGGGAATAATGCCGTAGCGCTCAGCGGCGGAAATAAAGATTCCTGGCGAAATCAGCCCGCCGTTTTCGTCCCGCATCCTTAGCAGCAGTTCGTAATGCACGCCGTCATCAGTCGCCTGCAGCGGCTGTATCACTTGGCGGAACAGCTCAAATCGCGATTCGTCGAGGGCGTTGTTAATCCTCGCTGCCCACTGAATCTCGCGTCGGCGGCGCAGCAGTTCGATATCGTTTTCGTGGAAGCAGTGGATGCGGTTACGCCCCGCCTCCTTCGCTGCGGCGCAGGCGCTGTCCGCCGCATTGAGCAGGCCCGCCACGTCATCGTTATCGGCAGTAATGGGAACAACGCCAATGCTGGTGGCGAGCCGGAAAGCGCGGTCATCCCAGTTGAACCGAAATTCCTGAATCGTTTCTCGAAGCACTTCAGCATTGCGCATTGCTTCTTCAAGCGTGCAGTTCTCGAGCAGGACGCCGAACTCATCGCCGCCCAGCCGTGCAAGGGTGTCGCGCCAGCGAATCTTCGACTTGAGGAGCGCGCCAAGTTGTCCAAGCAGAGCATCCCCCGCCGCATGGCCGCAGGTGTCGTTGATAATTTTGAACTGGTCCAGATCGAGATAACACAGCGCGTAGGCACCTTCGTTGGCCTTGGCGCTTTTCAGCACTCTCTCGAGCCGATCTTCGAATTCACGACGATTCACAAGACCTGTCAGAACATCGTGACTGGCGTGATAGCTCAAACGTCGGTTGAGCTCGCGGGACTCGCTGACGTCGTGAAACACGAGGACGCCGCCTGCCAGCCTGCCCTCTCCGTCCCTGATCGGAGATGCCGTGCTTTCGATATAGATCTCGTCGCCATTGCGGCGAATCAGCAGCGTTGGGCGCACAGATTTTACCGGGCGATGGCGACGTATGGCCACGGACATCGGATTTTCCAGGGGCTCACAGGTCTCCTCATGAAAGCCGCGGAAAATCTCGTCGATGGGCCTGCCTGCCGCGTCTTCCATATTCCATCCGGTGAGCTCCTCGGCGACCGGATTGAGATACTCAACTATCCCGTCGGAATCAGTTGTTATAACGCCATCGCCGATAGACTCAAGCGTCGTCTGCGCACTTTCCTTTTCACGGAACAGGGCCTGCTCATAAAGCTTGCGCTCGGTAATGTCCAGCTCTACACCAACAACTCGACGCAGAACAGAACGCTCATTGTTAATTGCCTTTGCGCGGCTCAGCACCCAGCGCCAGTCGCCGTCCTTGCGCCGCAGCCTGTGCGTGCTTTCAAACAAGCTGGTGTCGCCACGAAGATGCTTGCGAAACAGCGACTGAACTTCAGGCAGGTCGTCCGGATGAATCAGGTCGCGCCAGTGCGGCATGCTGTCGATCAGATCATCTTCACCATAGCCAAGCATCGATTTCCAGCGCGGCGAAAAGTAGATGGTGCCCGCTTTGACATCCCAGTCCCACATCCCGTCGTTTGCGCCAAAGGTCGCAAGCTCCACCTGCTCGCGCACGTGCTCAAGCGAGTGCCGCATGTGCAGTCGTTCCAGGCCGGTTGCCAGGCTCGTCGCCACGAGCTTCAGCAAAAGGCCGAGATTCGCGTCGGGCATACTTCGAGGCTTGTCCCAAAGCAGTGAAATAAAGCCGGCCGGGCTTCCGCCGACATCGAAACTCATCGCGATCATCGACCGTATTCGCAGCTGGGTCAGCCAGTTCTGCTCGGCCGCCTGCTCAGGCTCCAGGTAGCGGCTGTCGAGAATCTCAACCAGCCTCAGAGGGGATAGCCTGCTCCCGAGCCATGGAAGATCATCAATATCGGTACCGGAGACGCCAACAGCCCAGCAGTCCGAGGTCGGGTGACTGGCCTCGATAACGCGAAAAACGCGCCGCGAATCGCTGCCGTAAAGCGCCACGCAGATGCTGTCGACCCCCGTCGCATCGCGGAGATTCTCAATGGACTCGGCGATTACCTGATCGCGATCGTCGGCCTTAAGCGTCTGGAGGTCGATTGCGACCTTGGCCAGCAACGGGTCGATGCCCGCTGAATTCCTGTGCGCAGGATCGAGGGCCGGATGGGCGCCCGTCGTTATGCTTATATCAAGTTTGTCCTGACTGCTCATCTTCCCTGCACGACTCCACACAAGATCGACACAATCTCGTGAGGGTTAAAGGCCGTCGCAGCCTGGTGATCTACGTCTTTATTGCGATTCGCTGAGGATTCAACGGGCAACATTGAAAGAGTGGTGTCCTCTTGGTGTGGGTCTCTCGGTGTCGATTCCCAACTCCCTGTTTTCGCGATGAAAGATATCACAACCGACGCACTTTAGCAGCACAATTTACATAAGTGCACCTGGCGTAATAGTTGTTCACCCAAGACCGATTCCAGCGCCGAGACAACTGCTGGTCAACCGAACCGATTGGCGAACGTTATTCATGGCGTGAACCCGAGCTAAAGGGAGAAGTTCCATGAAACACCGAGATTCAAAGGCCGTGATGTGGCGCGACCTGCGCTTCATGCTGATGGCAATGCTCGCGAGTGCGCTGTTAGCAGGATGCGGCAGCTCATCCAGCACTGCCCCACCAACTTCTGAAGGCTCTGCTAATACAACGAGCTGTGATGCGAGCGAAAGCACATCGCAAACCGATGACGACTGCGGCGAAGTTTTCGTAGGCCTTACCGACGCTGAGGGCGATTTTGCCACCTACACCGTTGACGTCAGGTCGCTGACGCTGGTTCGAAGCGACGGAGTCGTCGTCGAAACCCTGCCAACGCAGACGCGCGTCGATTTTGCCGAATACACAGAATTGACGGAGTTTCTGACCGCCGCATCGGTGCCGCCCGGCACCTACGTGGCGGGTTCCATCCACCTCGACTATTCCGATGCCGAAGTCTATGTAGAAAAGGGTGACGATTTTGTGCCTGCCACGGTCGTCGATGCCAACGGGCAGGCCATTGCCGATGCAGAATTCGAAATCCTGCTCGATAACCGGCGCCAGCTTGTCGTTCGTCGCGGCATCCCCTCTCTGCTCACCATTGATTTCGACCTGGCCGCTTCACACGAGGTCGACCTTTCCACGTCACCCGCGACGGCCACGGCCGAGCCGTATCTTATTGCCGAGGTCGATCCTGTTGACGCCAAGACTATGCGCCTGCGAGGTCCGCTGATCTCCGTGAGCCTCGATGAAAGCGCCTACGCCGTGCGTATCCGACCGTTTCATGACCGCGATACGTCTTTTGGCCGTGCACGTGTAAACACTGATGCCAATACCGAATTTGAAGTTGATGGCGTCACTTACGAAGGCGAAGCCGGTCTCGAGGCGATGACCCGGCTGGCAACGGGATCACCCACGCTGGCTTTCGGTGAGCTCAGTGTCATTGACCGATCGTTTCTGGCTACCGAGGTTTATGCGGGTAGCAGCGTGCCGGGTTATGACTTTGACGTTATTCGCGGCAACGTCATTGAGCGCACGGGCAATCGGCTTAAAGTTCGCGGCGCAATAATCGTGCCTCGTCAGGGTCGCGCGCGCTTTCATCGCACCGCCACGGTGCTTGTCGATGAAGGCACGAAAGTTTTGCGGCGTGGGCACGATAGTGCAAACCTGGGCATCAATGCCATCTCCGTCGGCCAGCGCATCAACGCCTTCGGCAGCGTCACGGCGGATCCGGACGACGGCATCGTGCTCGATGCGACCGAGGGCCGTGTGCGCATGTTGATGACGCGGTTAAATGGCCTGGTTAACAGCGTATTCCCCGGGCAGATCGACATTGCGCTGCAAAGCATCGACAGACGTCCTATCCGGATATTTGATTTCACCGGAACCGGGCTGAGCGAGGCAGTCGATGCCGACCCGGACAACTATGAAATCGCCACGGGCGCACTGGACAACGCATCACTGAGTGAGGGTGCGGCGGTCAAGGTATTCGGGTTCGTCAACAGCTTCGGAGAAGCGCCGCCTGACTTTGAGGCTCGTAGTTTCGCCGACTATTCGGACTCTCGCGCGATGCTGGCCATAGGTTGGGGCCCAAACGGCACGACAGCGCCTTTCGCCGACCTGGGACCTGATGGAATGTTGCTGGATCTGAGCAATCCTGAAATTGGAGGTCGCCACTACATTCGCCAGGGCGATGTGTTTATCGATCTGCTCGGACTGTCCGCGGCCCCCGTAATCGCTCCGAACCCTGAGCGTCCCGGCGTGTACGCCATCAAGCAAGGCAACAGAATCTGGATCCACTCGGACTTTGCTCTGTTTACCAGTGATCTGGCGGCACGCCTTGACGGCAACACGCGTGTTCGCGGCATGTACGCGAAAGGTGGCTATGAGGCAGACGCAAGCCTGTTCCTCAGCACCCGCATTGGCGTGATTGTCGACTGAAATCGCACACCTCGGGCCAAGCCTCACTTTGACCCGCCCGCGCCTTTTGGCGCGGGTTTTTTTTGGGTCTTTATGTCAAAAAGCCGTGTTTGTCGGCCGTAATCTGTTACACAAAGAGTGCGGCCAGCTGGCAACTGACAGATCTGGTTGGAAGATTGACGTTGCGAACTGTTCGCGCAGGCAAACGGCCATCGCGTCTGATAGTCCGAAGCCGACATCCGGCGGATGTCTGCCACTCATGACTAATACGACGACGCGTCATAGGCCAGCCCCGCTGCTCGATTGAGAGGCAGCATAACGAAAGAGGCCTCGCCGACTCCGGCGAGGCCTCTTTCTGAACGGTCTGCGGATTTAGCTTATCTTTCCGGGTGTCGCGCCTTTTTGATCACGAACCTGCGCAGGCCCCGACCGGATCAGCCGCGCGGCGTATGAACAGCAACCTTAACCTGATTGCAGCTTGCACATCCCTGCATGACGTCACTGCTGGCACGTCTTACCCACGACTCCATATGCTCCCCGGCATCCGCCACAAGCAACTGCACCTCAGCTTTTGCAACATCGACCAATCCGCTGGAGGACATTCCAAAACGCGGCATAAGGGACCCGGCCTGACTGCCTGCCGTTAAACACATGTCTCCCGCCTTGCTGCGGATGCGCTGCTCATGGTCGACCGGGATCAAATCTGCACGGGTTTCTTTGCGATATATATCCTGTAACGAGCATGGGCTCGAAGCGCACTCCGAAGGGTTGTTGAATACAAGCCACCAAACCTGTTCATCATTCCGGGATGCTTCGCTTTCAACTCTCGCAAGTATCGAGCTTTCTTTTCGAACCAGCAACGTGTAGCCCGCCGCGCGTGAAGCATCAAAACTTACAAGTGGTTTGACCGTAGTGTCCGCCGCCTCACAAAGAGAAATCAAAGCGGCACAGCCAACTACTGTGGTAAAAATTGCTCGCAACATTGCTCGGCTCCCGTCAAATAAATTTGCGGTCCGGGTGTTCAGTACCTTGCGAGGAATTGGCGGGGAAGCAGGCGGAACTAACAACAAGTATGAAAGTAGCTGCGTCTGGCGGCTCCGCTGTCCTAGGTGTTCACCCTTAGACCGGTGGCTTTGCGCCCTCGTTTTTCAACGAGTTTGCCTTTAACGATTCTGAGTTTCCGCTGCGCCCGGAAACATGTCAATGAGTAGCGGGCAATACTGCGAGGTGCTTCACAGCCGCTCGTTCAATAGTGTGAACAACATCACGCCGAATGAGGCCGTGACTGGCCCCGGACAGGTACTGCAGTGCAATATTCAGACCAGGGGCTGCTTTTTTTTTCGCACTGAGTTAGATTAAGTCAAATCGAGCTTTGCGCTCCCCGGCAAGGCTCTCTAATATGGAAAAAGAAAGCGCTCGCGGACTCATAAATAAAAATAGCCGCGCTAACGCGACAACAAGGGCGAAGCAGACATGTATCTGGAACACTTCGAGTTCGAAAGCACCCCGTTTCGGCATGACACCAAAAATATGTTTTGGGGCGCACAGTATTGTCAGGCCAAAGGCTTTGTTTATGAGAGCCTGATTGACGACAACCGCGTTTGCTGCGTCCTTGGTGATCACGGTACCGGCAAGACACAACTGTTGAGACAATTGTTCGACGAAGAAGATCAGTCGCTGCTAATCGCAAAGATCTGGAACCCCCAGATCGAAAGCAGCAAGTTCCTTCTTTCTATTCTCAAGCAGTTTGGCTTCGAGCCTTTTGAGGCAAGTGACAAAGAATACTTCAAGATATTGCGGGCCTTCCTCGATCATGAACAAAACCGGGGCAAGACGCCGGTGATCGTCATCGATCAGGCCGACAAGCTGCCGGCTGAGTCAAGTGCGCTTCTGGGCAAACTGGCCGGAATTCGAAACCTGGAGTGCGACAAGCTCAGAATTGTGTTCTTCGGTCGAAGCGAATTCGAGCAAACGCTGGATACTTCGAATCTCGGCGGGCAGGCGCTGCGACGCTTCCATTTGTTTGGGCTGGCCGAAGATGAAATTGGAGACTACCTGGAACATCACCTGGAAGCCGTTGGGCAGGGTGGTAAGGGGCTGATCACCTCGGCCGCGGCGGAACTTCTTGCAGAATATTCAGGCGGCGCACCAAAACAGGTCAACGAATTAGCATTGCATGCGCTTGAAGAGGCGGCAGGGGCGAAAAAACAGCGCGTCATAAAAGCCAGTGTTGAGAAGGCCGTCAAGAAGCTGAAGTTGTCTCGCAAGCAGTCGCATCATGAGGCGCGCTACAGCGTGGCACCCAACAGCAGCCCCTTCAGGGGCGAAGCGATCGAGAAGCTGGTAATCACCCGCGAGGGCAAGGTGCTCGGAGCGCACCTGCTCACAGCAAAAAGAACAATGATCGGGCGTCACCCCACCAGCGATATTATTCTTGAGCGCTCAGCAGTCAGCGTGCACCACGCACAAGTCTTTGTCGACGACCGAGGTTTTCACCTTTTGGATATGAACAGTACAAATGGAACGCTGGTGAATTTCCGCAAGACGCGACATCACCTGTTGCGGAACAGTGATCTCATCATGATTGGTGATTACCGACTGAAGTTTGTAGCCGCCGTGGCAGAAAATCGCCGTCCTGCGTCTTCCGACATGCGCAGCATGAGCGACACAGTGGTCATCGATCACGACGATACGGCCGTCCGCCAGCATCTGCGGCGCGTTAAGTAACTTTTCGTATCAGCAAGTGCGGCATCGCCACAGCTGGCGAGGGCGCGTAATTCGAGCGGCCTGCCGCGCATATTGGTCAGCTATTGCCACAGTCGAACGCGCGAGGCGGTGCACCTGACCTATTCGCCGATTTTCACGCCCCCTGGCCGCAATCATCCGGGCACGGTGGAAAACCAACCGACTGCCGGCTGCTAAACAGGCCCGACGAGCCGCCGCTCTGCGAAGCAGTAACTGTCACCAGGCAAGTGCAGTCGATGAGTGAAATCCCCTGTGGGGGACACTGCACGCTTGCTGATTATTTTTTCAGACTGCCGCCATGCCCATATTGCTACAATCTGCGGGAATCCTGGTAAACACAGGCGCCGAAATTGATTCGAATGAAACCTGCATGCGACAAGTAGCCTTGGTAAAGAAGATCGCCCGGACTCAGTCATCGGCCTTGCCGCCGCCTGCTGCGGTATGCAAACCACGCGCATCGCTGTTCTCGATGATTGCGCTATTTTTGGGGGTTGCGGCAGCGCTGACCGGTAACGTCCTTTCTGCGCAGACCATTGAGCAGGGGCCAGCGAGAGATAGCAGTTGGAAAGGCGCATGGAGCCTGGCAACGCCGGAGAGTCGCGGCTTTGATTCTGCGATGCTAAACCGTGTAGCAAGCGAGATCGGCGCCATGGAGGGCGTGTACAGCTTCCTGTTCATCGGGGGCGGCGATTTGCTTGTTGAACGCTATTTCCGTGAAGGAACCCGGGACAAGCCGCACAATCTCAAGTCTGCGGGCAAAAGCCTGATTTCTGTGCTGACCGGCATAGCAATTGATAAAGGCTACGTCTATCTCGATCAGCCCATTGCCGAATTGCTGTCGGCAGCAAAGGACATTGAACCGGCCAAGGGCGCCATCACGGTCAGGCAACTTCTCGACATGACCTCGGGACTGGAGTCGACGAGCTATGGCGGCTACAACCGCTGGGTCACGAGCGAGAACTGGGTCGAAGCCGCGTTGTCGCTGCCGCTGGTGGCGGAACCAGGCACCTTCTATCAGTACAGCACGGGCAACACGCACCTGCTCTCCGCGATTATCACTGCTGCAAGTGGCATGAGCACTCTCGACTTCGGCAACAAATATTTGTTCGGGCCGATGGACATTACGGTTTACGACTGGCAGCGCGACCCACAGGGGATCTACGTCGGCGGCAACAACCTGCTTATGACGCCGCGGGATATGGCGAAAATCGGCCTTCTTTTTCTTGAGGACGGAAAGTGGGGCGACACGCAGCTTGTTTCCGCCGAGTGGATCAAAAGATCCACGCAATCGCACAACTACTCTGGAAAGCACGACAACTATGGCACCCACTCGAACCTGTGGTGGGCCGACCAAAAAAGCAGTGATTTCGCTGCCGTGGGATTTGGAGGCCAGTACATTTACGTATCTCCGGACTGTGCATGCGTCGTCGTAGTGACTTCTACGCTGCACTCGAAAGGCGACGACTGGACCGCGCGGCTTTTCCACACCATAAGGAGCGAAATTCTGGGTCGCCCGGATACCGCAAACGTCCTGCTTGCGGCCAGCGATGGCGAGATTGACCCGGCCGAGGAAGTCGTAATGCTCCGCCACAGCCTCAAAAGAGTGCGGCTCGAGCTGTCGGATCTTGCCCGCCAACTCGGCGAGGAACTGGATGCGGAGCCGCAATTCAAAACCACAACCCGAGTGAATTTTCGGGCGGGCCCGAGCAGGAATGCTGACTTGCTCGGGATTCTCGAGCGCAGTGTTCCCCTCGATGTTATTGCCGTGGAGGAACAATGGCTGCAGGTCAAAGTCGGCTTGCGGGAGGGCTGGCTACATGCCGACTATGTTGGCCCGGCTGCCAATCAAGCGAACTTCGAAACCGAACTCGCGTCGCTCCGTCGAGGCATCGATAATGTCCTTCGCGAGAAGTCTCCAAACCCCGATGTCGCGCCTCGCTCGTCTTCATCAGCAGTGATCGCAAACGAAGTCGAACTCAGAACCCTGAACGAAAAACTGCAGCGGCTGGAAGCTGATCTGAAGGAAGCCCGGATTGTCAGACAACAGCTGGCAGAAGAGCTGTCAGCACTTGCCAAAGTCGCCAGCGACGCAAATGCTGAGAGAGACTCAGCATCTAAAGCGCGTCAATCCGCGGAGTTACAGCTTGCCGAATTAGCCAGCGAGCTTGACGCGGCCGAGGACCAGATCACTATACTGAGACAGCGTCAGCCTGAGCTGCAGGCCGCACAATCAGACCGACAGCGCCTATCGGATGAACTTCAGGAAGCCCGTGCTCGAGCCGCCACTTTAGGTGACTCGCTCAAGGAAGCGGAAAATCGCCTTGTTGCCGCGAGGCTGAAAAACAGCGCGCTTGCCGCAGACCGAACGTCGCAGGACGACGCGCTGCGCAAGCTTCGGCTCGAAGGCGAAGCGCTTGCCCGGCAGTTCGAACAGTTGCAGGCCCGGGCAGAGAACAGTCTGGCGGAAGCCGAAGCTGAAAAGGCAAAGAGCGCGGCACTTGAACTGAGCCTCGCAGAGTCTCGCAACGAGCTCGCAGCCTTGTCTCAAGACCTTTCGGGCGAACAGGAAGCACGCGAAAACGCGGTCCGGGAGGCAGTAGGCCTCGCCGCAGCGCTCGAAGAAAACGAGCGGCAGCGACGCTTGCTCAGCGAAGTGTCAATTGACCTGGAACAGCAGCTGAACCAGCGTGAGTCGGCTACCGCCGCACTTGCATCTGAGCGCGCCGCGCTGGAAGAGAAGCTGGCTGCGGCGAACCGCGCCCGGGTTGAACGGCAAGCCGAACAGCAGGCGCTGCAGCAGGCAAGGCTGGAACAGGCAGACAATGCCCTCGCGGAAAGCATGCGTGATTTGGCAGCGTTGACGAATGCCGCAGCTGATCGTCAGCGACAGCTTGAGGAACTTATCGAGAAAAACAACCAGCTTACCGACGAGCTCGCAGCCGCAGAGCTGAACCGAGAAACGCTGATGGCAGAGCTTGAGACCGCGCGTCAAAGTGCGCAAGACTCAGAAACCAAAGTCAGCACTTTCGAAATGCAGTTGGCGGCGCTGGAAGGCCGTCAACGAGAGGCTGAAGAACAATCGGTCGGTCTGGAAAGGGAGCGCGATACGGCAAGGTCGGAGTTAGCTGCCTTGCGCAGGTCGATGGCATCCCTGCAATCCTCGCTGGCATCAAATGATTCGACGCTGGCGGAACTCAGGAGCGAACTTGAAGAACAAACGGCAGCGACTGGCCAGGCAGAGGCGGCACGCGCTGCCGCCGCCAGCAGACTAGCCGGGTATGAGTCCGACATTGCGTCCATCACCGAGACCTTGCAGCGTGCGCAATCAGAAAGCGCGGCCCTGGCGAACGAACGCGCGACACTGGCCCAAGAGCTCGCTGCAAGCGAGCGCGATCAGAATGAACAGCAGGCCAGACAACTGGCAAAGCTTGAAGAGGCAGAAGCTGCGCTGGCAGAAAGCAAACGCGATCGGGCAATGCTGCAGGCGGTTTCGTCAGAGCGTCAGCAGCAGCTTGAACAATTACTTGAGAACAACGGCCGACTCACTGACGAGCTTGCCGCCGCAAAAGAAAACAAAGCGACGCTTTTGGCAGAACTTGAGAACGCGCGTAAAAGCTCGGAGGACTCAAAAAACAAGGTTAGCGCCTTCGAAACGCAGTTGGCGGCGATGGAAAACCGCCGACTCGAAGCTGAAGGACGGTCGATTGATCTCGCGCTCGAGCGCGATACGGCAAGGTCAGAGCTGACCTCCCTTCGCGCGTCGACGGGGGCTTTGCAGGCGACTCTTGCATCAAGCGAATCTGCGCTGGCTGCGCTCAACAATGAGCTGGCCGAGACGAAGGCCGCTGCAGACAGAGCACAGGCCGCGCGTGAAGCGTCGGAGAATGAGCTGGCCCGCTACGAATCCGAAGTTGCATCCATCACCGCAGCGCTTGAGCGCACGCAGTCGGAGAAAGCGGCGCTCAATGACGGTCTTGCGCAGGCACGTGAGCGTGTCGCCATGCTCGAATCTTCCCTTGCCGAGGCGCAAGGCGGCAGCGAGGAGCTGCAAGCCGCCAGAGCGAAAGAACTGGAGGCTCTCGAAGTCGAGCGCAAAGGTCTGGAGGCGCAACTGGCTCAGGCAAACCGCGAACAGGTCGAGCAGCAGGTCGAGCAAAGGGCCAGGCTGGAACAGGCAGCGGCTGCGCTCCAACAAAGTGAGCGTGAGCGGACAACGCTGTCCAGTGACATGGCGTTGCGTCAGCAGCAGCTTGAAGAATTGCTTGAGAACAACGACCGACTCAGCGATGAGCTTGCCGCCGGGGCAGCAGACAGACAGTCGCTGATGGCTGAGCTTGCGGCGGCGCGCGGGGCCATTCAACAGGCACAAAGCAATGATGCCGAGGCCGAGCTTGCCAGGTTGCGCAGGGAGGCTGCTGCCTCAGATGCAGCCAGGGACGAGATGCTGGCGGAGGCACGGTCGGCCGCATCAGCTAAACCTGCGGAAAGTGTGGCGGCGCCACCGTCCTCAACACCCGGCGATATGCCAGATCAACTGGTGCTTCCTTCTGCCGGCGCACTGCCCCCCTCGCCGGTCAATGTAAAAAGCACCCAAGTGACAGAAATCGAAAATGCGATTCGGAGTTGGTCAAATGCCTGGGCTAATCAGGACGTCTCGCTGTATCTCGATGCCTATGCCGAGAGCTTTGTCCCCGAAAATAGACAGCCTGTCGAAAACTGGAGAGCCACACGCCGTTTGAGACTGACGAGGCCAACGTTTATCGAAGTCTCGATATCCAATCTGGAAATAAACTCAGACAGCGACATTGCGGTGGCTGAGTTCTTACAGTTGTATCGCTCTAACACTTATTCCGATCGAACTACAAAGCAGCTGGAACTCAGAAAGACTCCAACGGGCTGGAAGATCATCCGCGAGCGTTCTCTCTAGGTGCTACGGAGAATTCCCGGCTGCGCCGGAGAGAAGCCGCCGCTCGAAGTTGACTCGAGTGGGCTCCCTCAAGGTGCGGCTTGTTGCGATATGGATTGGCGCAGGGCTGAGTTAGGGACGTGACATCGTGAGACCAAGGTTGCCAATCCGATAGCGATGGCCGCGGTGGCGTTGCATTTTCTGGATTCAAATTTCGGCGCCCCCCCTTGCGGGGGTTGCCTGTGGTTATCGACAGATAACTTACAGAATGTTCCGGACACATGGTTTACACATTACGGTATTTGGGGGAGATCCCGGATGCCTTGGAAAGAGTGTAAACCGATGGATGAGAGGCTTCGTTTCATAGCCAGGCTCCTCGAGGGCGAGAAGATGGCACCCCTGTGTCGGGAATTCGGCATCAGCCGTGTCACCGGCTACAAGATCTTCAATCGATACAAGGATTGCGGCCTTCAGGGCCTGAACGACCGCAGCCGGGCACCGTATCGGCAGGCCAACCGGCTGCCCTACCAGGTCGAGCGTACGATTCTCGGGATCAGGAAAGAGCATGACACCTGGGGTGCCCGCAAGATCCGCGATAAGCTGATCAAGCAGTTCCCGATGGTGCCAACACCTGCCATCAGCACCATCCACGCTGTGCTGGACCGCCATGGCCTCGTCAAGCGCAAGAAGCGCCGTCGCTACAAGGCTGAAGGCACGCCGCTAGTCGCGGCACATCAGCCCAACGAGCTCTGGTGCGCCGACTACAAGGGTGAGTTCATGCTCGGCAACAAGCAGTACTGCTACCCGCTGACGATCTCCGACTACAGCACCCGCTACCTGATCGGCTGCGAAGGCGTGAAGTCCACCAAGGCGGACATCGCGTTCACGGTTTTTGAAAGCGCGTTCAAGGACTTCGGACTGCCCAGCGCGATCCGCACCGACAACGGCGTACCGTTCGCTTCCGGCAATGCGCTCTTTGGCCTCACGCGGCTCTCGGTCTGGTGGCTGCGCTTAGGCATCCGCCTGCAACGCATCAAGCCCGGCCATCCACAACAAAACGGCCGCCACGAGCGCATGCATCTGACACTCAAGCAGGAGGCTACGAAGCCCGCTGCCTTCAACTTCCTGCAGCAGCA
>JABDLF010000064.1 GCA_013003115.1 Gammaproteobacteria bacterium | reverse complement strand
GATCCCCGGGGCCGGGTACCGCCTGTCCATTGAAAATGAAAAGTAAGGGCCTGGGCGCACGCCTCAGCAGGACACTCGTCCTGCAGATCGCGTTTATCAGTCTCGCGGCCATCGTTGGTGTAATGCTAGCCAAGTTTATGCTGGAAGACGTGCTTATCCGGCAGGCACTGACTGACGAAGCTACCCACTTCTGGGAGCGGCGCACCGAGAATCCTGATTTTGCATTGCCAGACACCCATAACCTGACAGGCTACATTGCGGATATCCCACCCGAGCTGCGGCCACTCGAACCAGGATTTCATAATCTTCAGAAAACCACCTCGCATGGGCTGGTCCTGGTTAGCGAACAAAACAACGAGCGCCTCGTGCTGATCTTCGACGGGAGCCGCGTTGATGAACTGGCATTCTGGTTCGGCCTTGTCCCCCTCGTGCTGGTCCTGCTCGGGCTTTATCTGTCTGCCTGGCTTGGCTTCCGTGCAAGCTCGCGCGCGTTTTCTCCCATCATAGCCCTGGCAAGAGAGGTCCGGGAACTCGATCTCGAATCACCCGATCCGCATGCTTTCGATGCCGAGTGGCTCCCAGAAAACCCGGACGACGAAGTGCGGGTGCTGGCCGATGCCATGACCCGCTTCACGCAAAGGCTGGATGAATTTATTGCTCGTGAAAGGCAGTTCACACGGGACGCAAGCCATGAACTGCGCAGCCCGCTGACAGTTCTGCGCATGGCGACCGAGCTGCTTGATGCGGACTCAAGCCTGGGCCCGGCCGGGCGCAAGGCTCTCGCGCGCATCAAGCGGGCGGCGCGCGACATGGAAGAACTCATCGGCGCATTCTTGCTGCTCGCACGGGAAAACGAATCGGGGCTCCCGTCCGAGCATCTGTGCATAAACGATATTGCATCGCGTGAGCTCGATACCGCGAAATTGCTCGCCGCCGACAAGCCAGTCGAAGCGCACATGTCTGAGCAGTGCAAACTCATGATCGAGGCGCCGGAAAAAGTGCTGTCGGTACTTATCGGCAACCTGCTAAGGAACGCCTTTTCCTACACGGAAGCGGGCAAGGTAGAAATCACCGTCGCCGACAAGCTCGTTGTAATTCAGGACACCGGCATAGGCATGGAGGAAGACAAAATCAGGCTCATGTATGAGCCGTTCGTGCAGGGTGAACCCAGCCGCCGGGGGGGTTACGGCGTCGGGCTGACTATAGTTCGCCGGCTGTCGGACCGTTTTGAATGGCCGGTTACGATCAACAGCAAGCTGGGCGTGGGCACGCGCGTCGAGATTCGCTTCCCGGAAGCATTGGCTGAGGGCGTCTGAGGCGCGTAGCAACACCTTCCGCAGCCCTCAATCAACCTACTGTTTTTAATAATTTTTTCTCCTTTCACCTGAGCTTCACGGCTAACCGGGATACTATCGGTATCTTGGTTAATCAGAACAAGCAGGAAAACGTGAGTTCAGCAAAAAACACAGCAATAAACTGGGTCGAGCACGGTTACGTGCCCGACGCGGTTATTCGGCATTCCATTCGACGCCTCCTTGCGAGCCGGCTCAACAGCCTGCCCGTCGATGACCCGGAATCTGCCGCGACTTTGGAGCAGAACTTTGTTCGAATGATGAACGCCTCACCCATTGCGCTGCTCCCGGAAAAAGCCAATGAGCAACATTACGAATTGCCGCCGCGCTTTTTCGATCTTTGCCTGGGGCTGAAAAACAAGTACAGCAGCTGTTACTGGCCTCGCGGCGTGCACACCCTCGACCAGGCCGAAGTCGCGGCCCTGCAGTCCACTTGCGAACATGCAGAGTTGGCCGATGGGCAGGACATTCTCGAGTTGGGCTGTGGCTGGGGCTCTCTCACTTTGTGGATGGCAGAGTGCTATCCGTCAGCAACCGTCACTGCCGTCTCGAACTCCGGGCCGCAACGTAGATATATCGAGGAACGCGCGGCTGAACGCGGCCTGAGCAACGTGCAGGTCGTAACCGCGGACATGAACGATTTTGATACTGAGCGGCGCTTCGATCGCGTCGTGTCAGTCGAGATGTTCGAACACATGCGCAACTACCGTGCCCTGTTTGCCAATATCGACGGCTGGCTTAAGGCTGGCGGCAAATTTTTTATGCACATCTTCTGCCACCGCGAATGTCCTTACGAGTTCGAGGACCGAGGTCCTTCTGACTGGATGAGCCGCTATTTCTTTTCCGGCGGCATCATGCCCAGCGACGACCTCCCGCTGCGCTTTCAGGACAAGCTCAAGCTTCGGCGCCGGTGGCGCTGGAACGGCAGGCACTATGAAAAAACCTGCAACGCCTGGCTGGCGCAGATGGACCTGAATGAAGAGCAAATCATGCCAGTGCTGCGCGCCACCTATGGCGAAGAGAACGCCGGACGATGGTGGATGCGATGGCGCATGTTTTACATGGCTTGCGCCGAGCTCTTTGGCTACGACGATGGCAAGCAGTGGTGGGTTAGCCACTACCTGTTCGAGAAAAATTCCGGCGTGAACGCGCTCGGGATGTGAGCACACTATTATGATTTCCAAGCGTCATCTGCTGCTTAACTTTGCTCTTTTTCAGCTGGCATGGTTTGCCTGCGTGCTAGGAGGAGCGAACGGACTGCCTGCTGCCGGTCTGTTTGCCGTCGCAATCGCCGTTGGCGTTCACCTTTATCTCAGCGCCGCTCCCGCAACAGAGTTTCGGCTTGTCCTGATTGTTGGCCTTCTCGGTGCCGCCTGGGACAGCTTTGTGGTGAGCGCCGGTCTGATGAGCTACCCGTCGGGGATGATGATAGCTGGCGTGGCGCCCTACTGGATTATTGCTATGTGGATTAATTTCGCGGTCACGCTTAACGTTTCGATGGGCTGGCTCAAGGCCCGTCCGCTGCTGGCAGCGGTCTTCGGGGCGCTCGGCGGCCCCCTTTCCTACCTCGCTGGATACAAGCTCGGCGGCGTCGATATCCCTGATCTCTGGGTCGGGCTTGGCGTGCAGGCCGCAGGCTGGGCAGCAATAATGCCGTCGCTTACCGTTCTGGCCGGCAAGGTCGACGGTGTCGTCCTGTCAAAGGGGCAGAGAACAGCCAGCGAAGAAGCGTTTGGAGTCACAGGCAATGTTTGACCTGAATCTGTGGCTCACCGGACTGGCGGCACTTGCCGGGGTTGCGGTAATCGGCTGGCTGGTCAGCATCCCCCTGAGAAACGTCAGCATCGTCGACAGCCTCTGGTCCCTGATGTTTTTGCTTGCCGCTGCGACCTATCTTTCCGTTTCCGGCAGTAACACGCCCCGCGCCCTGCTGCTTGTAGCGCTCGTTGCCCTCTGGGCGATCCGCCTCGCCGCCTATATTACGTGGCGTAATCACGGCGAAGGCGAAGACCGGCGTTATCAGCAAATTCGACAAAATAACGACCCGGGTTTTGTCTGGAAGAGTTTCTTCATTGTGTTCGGCCTGCAGGCGCTGCTTGCCTGGGTGATTTCTCTGCCCTTGCTCGCCGCCATCAACAGTAAAGCGGACATCGGCCTTTTTGACCTGGCCGGCGTTGCACTCTGGTTTATCGGAATTGTTTTTGAGGCAGGCGGTGACTACCAGCTGTACGCGTTCAAGGCTGACCCTGCTAACAAGGGTAAAGTCATGGACAAAGGCCTCTGGCGCTACACCCGTCACCCCAACTATTTTGGTGACTTCTGCATCTGGTGGGGCTTCTACCTGATCGCATTGGGGGCCGGGGGCTGGTGGAGCATCATTGCGCCGCTCATCATGTCATTCCTTTTGCTTAAGGTTTCGGGCGTCGCGATGCTCGAGAAAGATATCGGCGAGCGCCGACCAAAGTATCGCGAGTACATTGCTCGAACGAACGCGTTTTTTCCAGGTCCGCCAAAATCGGCTTAGGCCGAGGAGTTATTTCAAAATGAGACGTTACGTTTTTTTATTTTTCGTCCTCTTAACGATGCCGTTGAGCGCATTGGGAGATGCCAGCCCGAGGAAGGACCAGGCCTGGAGTTTCGACGTCTATTTGGGCGATAAGCAAATCGGCTACCACCGATTCCAGGCGACGGATCTTGAAAGCGGCCTGCTGGTTCGCAGTGACGCTGAATTCCAGGTGAAGGTACTGTTCATCACAGCATTCGATTACATGCACAGTAATTCTGAAGTCTGGCGGGATGGCTGCCTGCAGAGTATCGACGCGACGACCAATTCAAATGGCAAGAAGTCAGGCGTGCTCGGCAGACTCGAAGGTGATACGTTCGTTGTCGAATCCGGGTCTCAGCCTAAAGCGGTGGACAAGTGCGTGGCGTCGTTCGCGTACTGGAACCGTGACCTGTTGAAACGCGACCAGCTCTTGAATGCGCAGACGGGCGAGTACCTGGACGTCGAGGCCAAAGCGCTCCCGCAGCAGGAGCTTAAAATCGGCGCAAAGGAAATTCCGGTCGAGCAGCTGCACCTGTCAGCAAAGGGCATTGATATTGTGGTCAGCTATTCGGCAGAAAACGGTGCGTGGGTCGCACTCGACACAACGCTGGAAAACGGCCGAACGCTTAGCTACCGCCGCAGCGACCCTGCAGTGCCCGCGTTTCCGGCGATGGCAATGGACGACAGCGCAGGTGCGCCGTCAGCGAGGCGATAGGTATGACTTCAATACGCAAACTGGCTTTGGTGGCAATTATGACTGGAACAGGCATAGCCGGCAGCGGATGCTCCGGCACTCCGGCGCAGGGACCCATAAGGACCGTTGAATACGTTGATCTGCAGAGGTTTATGGGCGATTGGTACGTGATTGCCAATATCCCGACTTTTGTCGAGAAAGGCGCGCACAACGCCGTTGAAACTTATGCGCTCGATGAGGACGGAAGCATCGACACGACTTTTACATTTCGCAAAGACGGATTCGATGGTAAAAAGAAAACCTATAACCCGCGCGGATTCGTCCGCGATACAACAAGCAATGCTGTCTGGGGCATGCAGTTTATCTGGCCGTTCAAAGGCGACTATCGCATCGTGTATTTAGACGAGTCCTATCAGCAGACCGTCATCGGTCGCAACAAGCGCGACTACGTGTGGATCATGGCACGTAGCCCGTCCATACCGGACCAGGACTATGACGCAATTGTCGAAATGCTGGCGGAAGAAGGCTACGACACGAGCAAGATCCAGAAAGTACCCCAACGCTGGTAAACAGCGCCTAAGCAGCTACTTCTTTTTATTCTGGAAGGCATCCGACAGCAGTTCTTCGGAGAACCCGGCTGTCGTCTCGTGGCTGGAGGCATGGCGATAAAGGGCGGCGGAGTAAATTCCCTTGAGGGCTGACTGAATAATCGCCACGAGCATCAGCACGAGAATACCGAAAATGGCAAGGGCCATTAAAGGCGGCGCCATTCGCTCGGGATCGTCAGACATGCCCGCCAGCGGCACCCCGATCAGGATAAAAAGCCCCACCAGGCCGGCGTATATAAAGGCAAAAATAATGCCAAAGCCGGCGTGACCTATAACGTTTTCACCCCACGAGTTTCTCAGCAGCTCGATGCTCTGCTTTACCGCATCGAGGGGACCAATGTCCCTGGTTGCCAGCACCGGGACCACCAGAAAGCTCGCAACTGTCCAGGTAGCACCAAGCAGTCCCACGATAATGCGGCCTACCAGGCCGACGCGCTCCTCAATAGCCTGCAGGATGATGCCCACTGTGGAGGCAATGATGGCGTAACCGAAGATAGCGCCGAGCCTTGAGCTGGCTACCCGCAGTCCGTCTTTAAAGCTGGGGTCGCTGCCGTCAAGGCGCTGAAGTGCGGCACCAACGAGCGCCGTATTAAAAAAGAATATGACGAAGTACTGAACGACGTAGAACAAAAACAAGCCTGCGTAAAAGGCGGCGGGCAAGCCCTGTGACTCATCTAACTCAGGATTTGCGACAACAAAAAAGCCCAGCGGCACGAGGAATGTGATCCCGACCAACACCGCTGCGATAACCGACAGGACGGGAAACCACAGAAGCTCCCTGTCCTGGCTCAGAACCTCAAGACTTGCCTTGAAAAGCTGCCAGCTCCTGGAAAACTTCCCGCCCATATCAATATCCCTTCTGCCGCGCCAGCGGCCAGCGTAAAGTACCAGGCGATTATCGCACAGCCCGAATCGGTCGCCGTTGGAATCAAGGCTGCGCATACCCCTACGCGTAACGCTAACACCCTGTGACGAGGGTGGATCTTTCGCCTCCAAACGGTCTCCGGGACAGGGCGGGCAGCCCCTGGTTTTCTGCTTATCCGGACCTCCCCGGAATGTGAAATTTGTGATCTGTGCTGTCGATACTCAGAGCCCAAAGGCTCATAATAGCTCCGATTTAGCCCTTGTTGTCTTGACTGGCGACAACGGGGCTCAGACAGGAGTAAGGCAGATTTTAGGGGACCAGAAAAGAAAAACCTATGAGGCTGGCGAGATCATATTTCGCGAGCACGAGGAAGGTGATTTTGCCTATTTTATAGAGTCTGGCAACGTTGAGCTGTCGGCGAGCAATCAGGGCAAAAAGATTG
>JABDLF010000055.1 GCA_013003115.1 Gammaproteobacteria bacterium | reverse complement strand
CTGAACTACCACTCCTATCCTGGTGGGTGCTGACGGGATCGAACCGCCGACATTCGCCTTGTAAGGGCGACGCTCTACCAGCTGAGCTAAGCACCCGAAAGGCGCGCTAGTTTACGGCATCCTTCAGCCCTTTGCCAGCCTTAAAACTGGGCACATTCGAGGCCTTAATCTGAATGCTCTCACCGGTTCTCGGGTTACGCCCCATGCGCGCCGCACGGCGCTTCACAGAAAAGGTCCCGAAGCCCACCAGCGACACCTGGTCGCCTTTTTTCAAGGATCGAGTGATGTGCTTGAGCACCGCATCAACGGCGTCCGTGGCATCTGATTTCGACAGATCGGCCGACGCTGCAACGGCGTCAATGAGTTCGCCTTTATTCATCTGAATACCTTTCAAGTTGATCGCGTATAAGTGATGCAGGTGAGCTTTAAGATCGCCTGCCCAGGTGCCGAACCGGTGCGGGGCCCGACCGACAACATCCAACAAAGCATAGCGGGTTTTGAAAGGCCTGCCCAAAAAGTGCCCGGGCACCGTGCGAGCTTCGGACAGCCGGCGGCTAATATTTGCGGGTGTAATCCTTGAGCCGGTTATACAATGCGCAAAAAACCAATGTCAACAAGGGTTTGTCAGTGCGCGTGCACGCCCTCGCCGCCCTTTTTGCGGGCATTGTCGGCCGATTCCGTTTCTGCAAGAACCTCTTCCTGGATAGGCACCGGCAAATGCTGCAGCGCGACTTTCAGAACATCGTCTATCCATTTCACTGGACGTATATCCAGCTTGTCCTTGATATTTCTGGGTATTTCTACCAGGTCTTTAAGGTTGTCGTCGGGAATCAACACAACCGCGATCCCGCCGCGATGCGCTGCCAGAAGTTTTTCCTTAAGCCCTCCGATGGGCAAAACTTCCCCTCGCAGCGTGATCTCGCCCGTCATGGCCACGTCCGAGCGAACAGGAATTTTTGTTAAGGCGGACACTAAAGCCGTACACATTGCGATACCCGCGCTGGGTCCGTCCTTGGGGGTCGCGCCCTCAGGGACATGAATATGCACGTCGGTTTTCTGATTAAAATCTGCATCGATACCCAGCAGTCCCGCGCGGCTGCGAACGATGGTAAGCGCCGCCTGAATGGACTCCTGCATCACATCGCCAAGCTGACCCGTGTGTGTCAGCTTGCCTTTGCCCGGCACCACAGCGGATTCGATAGTCAGTAGCTCACCGCCCACCTCCGTCCACGCAAGGCCCGTAACCTGACCGACCTGATCTTTCTCTTCGGCGCGCCCGTAGCGGAATCTTCGTACGCCGAGATACTTGTCGAGCCCGCGCGGCATCACGTGCACCGCTTTATCTCTGGGCTTCAGCAACAGGCCTTTGACCACCTTGCGACAAATCTTCGCTATTTCACGTTCGAGGTTACGCACGCCCGCCTCGCGCGTGTAATACCGCACTATGTCTCGCAAAGTGCCATCAGAGATCTTCAGTTCCTCATCGCGCAGACCATTCGCCTTCATTTGCTTGGGCACGAGGTAACGTCGTGCGATGTTTGTTTTTTCGTCCTCGGTGTAACCCGGCAAACGGATGACCTCCATGCGATCAAGCAGGGGCGCCGGTATATTCAGACTGTTGGCCGTGCAGACGAACATGACTTCCGAAAGATCGAAGTCTACTTCCAGGTAGTGGTCGTTAAAGGCGTTATTCTGCTCAGGGTCGAGCACCTCGAGCAGCGCTGACGACGGGTCGCCACGAAAGTCCATCGCCATCTTGTCGATTTCATCGAGCAGGAAAAGCGGGTTGCGCGTCGCGACCTTGCCCATATTCTGGACAATCTTGCCCGGCATCGAGCCTATGTAGGTGCGCCTGTGCCCTCTGATTTCCGCCTCGTCTCGTACGCCGCCCAACGACATGCGCACAAACTTGCGACGCGTGGATCGCGCAATGCTCTGGCCCAGCGAGGTCTTGCCGACGCCGGGCGGACCAACGAGGCAAAGGATGGGACCTTTGAGTTTCTTAACGCGCAGCTGAACGGCGAGGTACTCAAGAATTCGTTCTTTGACTTTTTCGAGTCCGTAATGATCTTCTTCCAGCACCTTTTCCGCGTTTGCAAGATCGCTGTCTGTCTTCGTGCGCTTCTTCCACGGCATCTTCAGCAACCAGTCGACGTAGTTGCGCACCACGGTGGCTTCCGCGGACATCGGCGACATCAGCTTCAGCTTGTTGAGTTCGGCAGTGGCCTTTTCCTTCGCTTCCTTGGGCATGCCCGCCTTGGCAATCTTCTGTTCGAGATCGGCAAGCTCGTTCGGCGCATCTTCCATATCGCCAAGCTCTTTCTGGATGGCCTTCATCTGCTCATTCAGATAATACTCGCGCTGACTCTTTTCCATCTGCTGCTTTACGCGGCCGCGGATGCGCTTCTCAATCTGCAGCACGTCGATCTCACCTTCTATGAGACCCATAATGTGCTCGAGCCGCGCTTTGACGCCGCCGATCTCCAGAATCTTCTGCTTGTCCGATAGCTTGAGCGCCATGTGTGCGGCGACGGTATCGGCCAGTCGGCCGGCCTGGTCTATGCCCGCCAGCGCCGTCAGGATCTCCGGCGGCACCTTCTTGTTGAGCTTTACATACTGCTCAAACTGGGAAACGACTGAGCGGCTCAATACATCCACTTCACGCTCGTCGTCATCGCCCGGCTCAGCAAGAACCGTGTAGGTTGCGGAGAAATACTCGCCGCCCTCAAATTCTTCGACGCGCGCGCGCTCGGCGCCCTCGACGAGCACCTTCACGGTACCGTCCGGAAGCTTCAACAGCTGCAAGATATTGGCCAGCGTGCCAATTTCATAGAGATCCTCGATCTCCGGCTCATCCACTTCGGCCTGTTTCTGCGCCATCAGCAGAATCTGCTTGCCGTTTTGCATCGCCTGATCGAGCGCCTTGATGGATCGGTCCCGCCCAACGAACAGCGGAATAACCATGTGTGGATAAACCACTACATCGCGGAGCGGTAAAACCGGTGCTGTGCCTTGCGTCTTATCTTCCATAGCCTGCCTGTTGCTCGCTTGAATGCGGGATTGTGGTTAAAAAAGGGCTTTTCTCGCCTGTTCGGGGATCATGCCGGAAAAAATGCATGAATTCAGGGTACCTGGGCTCACCCAGCTAAGATGCGGTCGAATCCGCAGTTCTCAAGGTCTGCCGCTCAGATGGCGGAACCCGTGTTTCGCCGGGGCTCAGTGCCATCGCCACTCGCCTTCTTTTCCGACTCGTAGATCACGTAAGGGCTTGTTTCACCGTTGACCACCGCCTCATCAACGACCACCTTGGTCGCGTTGTTCATGTTTGGCAGGTCATACATGGTATCCAGCAGGACATTCTCAAGGATGGTTCTCAAGCCCCGCGCACCGGTTTTGCGCTCCATCGCGCGCTTGGCTACCGCGCGCAGCGCATCTTCGCGGAATTCAAGCTCCACGCCCTCCATCTCAAAGAGCTTTGCATATTGCTTGGTGAGGGCATTGCGTGGCTGCAGCAAAATCTTGATCAGGGCGCCTTCGTCAAGCTCCTCGAGCGTTGCAACAACCGGCAGGCGGCCCACAAATTCCGGGATCAGGCCGAACTTGATCAGGTCTTCCGGCTCTACGCTGTGGAACAGCTCGCCGAGCTTGGCATCCTTGAGCTGGGTCTTCAGATCGGCAACGAAGCCTATTCCGCTCGCATCCGACCGATTTAAAATAATCTTTTCGAGGCCGGCAAAAGCGCCGCCGCAGATAAACAGGATATTGGACGTATCGACCTGCAGAAATTCCTGTTGCGGGTGCTTGCGGCCGCCCTGCGGTGGTACCGACGCTACGGTGCCCTCGATGAGCTTTAGCAACGCCTGCTGCACGCCCTCGCCCGAAACGTCGCGCGTAATGGACGGGTTGTCGGACTTGCGCGAGATCTTGTCTATCTCATCGATGTAGACGATTCCGGTCTGGGCCTTCTCCACGTCGTAGTCGCACTTTTGCAGGAGCTTCTGGATGATGTTCTCTACATCCTCGCCCACATAACCGGCTTCGGTCAGCGTCGTGGCATCGGCGATAGTAAACGGCACGTTGAGCAACCGAGCCAGGGTCTCGGCCAGCAGCGTCTTGCCGCAGCCCGTTGGCCCAATCAGCAAAATATTGCTCTTGGCAAGCTCGATTTCTTCCTTGCCGCGCTCAGCACGCGAGTTGCGCAGGCGCTTGTAATGGTTGTAAACGGCGACAGAAAGAACCTTCTTGGCTCTTGCCTGGCCGATGACGTATTCGTCAAGGGTATGATTAATCTCGTGGGGCGTTGGCAGCTTCTCACTGCCCTCTTCGCCACGCTCATCGAGCTCTTCGCGAATGATGTCATTGCAAAGCTCAACGCACTCATCGCAAATGAACACGGAAGGTCCCGCGATGAGCTTGCGCACCTCGTGCTGGCTCTTTCCGCAGAAGGAACAGTAGAGAAGTTTACCGTCTTCTGTTTTGCCGCTTTCGTCGCTCATACGCTGCCTGCTGCCCCGACGTTATCGCTGCGTCTGCCCAATGCTGCCTGTATAGCATGATACCCGGCTGAATCAAAGGTGCCAATTAACAAAAAGTCTCTGTAAATCAAAGTTTCACATGTTTTTCTTAATCGGATTCCTTGCTTGGAGGCCCCTTTGGCAGTTCACCGCGTTTTTCAAGTACATGATCGATAAGGCCGTACTCTGAAGCATCCTTACCGCTCATGAAAAAATCTCGGTCGGTATCTTTCTCAATCTGCTCAATGGGCTGCCCCGTATGGCTCGCCAGGATCTTGTTAAGTCGGTCACGCACCAGCAGGACTTCCTTGGCGTGAATATCGATGTCCGAAGCCTGCCCCTGGAATCCTCCGAGCGGCTGGTGAATCATCATGCGAGAGTGTGGCAGGCAGTGGCGCTTGCCCTTGGTCCCGCCTGCCAGCAACACCGCACCCATGCTGGCGGCCTGACCCAGGCAAATGGTGCTTACGTCGGGCCTCAGGAACTGCATGGTGTCGTAAATTGACAGACCTGCACTCACAGAGCCACCCGGCGAATTAATGTACAGGTGAATGTCCTTTTCAGGATTCTCTGACTCGAGAAACAACAGCTGGGCAACCACGAGATTGGCCATGTGGTCCTCAACCGGCCCGATCAAAAAAATGACCCGCTCTTTCAGGAGCCGCGAATAAATATCGTAGGCACGTTCACCGCGGGCAGTCTGCTCAACCACCATTGGCACCAGCGCATTGCGAATCTCCTCCGCGCCGCCTGAGAACACATCAAAATCTCTAATTGATTTCATAACTACCTTTTTTCGCGGTTAGCCCGCGTCCATGACGTCTTTGAACTTTACCGACTTGTCTTTGACCTTTGCCTTACCAAGAAGGTACGAAACTGCCTGCTCTTCGAGCACCATATTTTCAATCTGCGCCAACAAAGAAGGGTTGCTCATGTATGCGCGGGCCACTTTGTCAGGGTCGTCGTAGGTGCTGGCGAGTTCGCCCACCTTTTCCCGCAGCCGCTCCTGATCAACTTCAAGCTGTTCAGTGCGCACGATCTCACCAAGAAGAAGACCCAGCGCAACCCGCTTGCCCGCCTGCTCTTCAAATGGCTGACGCGGGAGCTCCGCGCGCTTTTCGTCCGGAATCTTGCCGCCGAACATCTCCTGCTGCATCTTGTCGATCTCTTCATCAACGAGCGCCTTTGGCAAATCGATCTTGTTCTGCTCAAGCAGGCCCTCCATGAGCTGCGCCTTTACTTTGCCACGAACCGCCTCTCCCAGTTCGCGCTGCATATTGGCTCGCACTTCCTTGCGCAGCGTGTCGATACCGCCCTCGTCGACCCCAAAGGCCTTGCAGAACTCGGCATCCAGTTCGGGCAGCTTCTGCGCTTCGACCTTGTGTGCCTTAACGGTAAATACAGCGTCTTTGCCAGCCAGCTCGCTGGCTTGATAGTCATCGGGGAAACACACCTTTATCTCGCGCTCGTCATCCGCGCAGATGCCCTCCAGTCCCGCTTCAAAGTCGGGCAGCATCTTGCCGGCGCCCAGCTCAACCGGCGCCTCTTTGGCAACGCCGCCGTCGAAGACTTCTCCGTCGACCCGCCCTTCAAAATCGATCACCACCCGATCCGGCGCCTGCGCCGCCCTCTCCACGACTTCCCAGCTGGCCTTTTGCCTGCGCAGCTTCTCGATCATGTCATCGACGTCGGATTCCTCGACGTCTGCACTTGGCCGCTCAACCTTGATCTTGTCGAGTCCGCCAATGCTGATCTCGGGGTAAACCTCGAAGGTCGCCGTGTATTCCAGGTCTTCGCCCTGAATCACCTTGCTCGCTTCGATCTTCGGCCCGCCCGCCGGGCGCAGATTTTCCTTGCCAATCGCTTCTGAATACGTGGACTGGATCACTTCGCTCAGGACTTCCTGACGAACTTGCGGACCATAGTGTTGACGCAATACGTTCATCGGCACCTTGCCCGGCCGAAACCCTTTCAGCTTCGCACTCTTGCCTACTGATCGCAGCCTCGAATCAACTTGATCCTCGATCTTCGCAGCCGGCACCTGCACCTTCATGCGGCGCTCCAGATTACTTACGGACTCAACTGTTACCATCATCGTTCCTCAACCCCGGGTGTTCTCTGAGAACTGCGGCGCACCCGATTCGCCCGGTCTCAACTACTCTTTAAAACAAACCAAAAACAAATAAACCAAAAATGGTGCGAAAGGAGAGACTCGAACTCTCACGGGTTACCCCACAGGAACCTAAATCCTGCGCGTCTACCAATTCCGCCACTTTCGCTTTCGATATCTCGTTGACAACCTGCCAATTATAACGGAGCGCATGCCCGTCCTGCAGGCCATTTGGCGCCGCTTTCGGCCGACATGAAAAAAGGCCGGGCGACGGCGCCGGGCCTTCTGCGACGAAATTGGTGGGCCGTATAGGAATCGAACCTATAACCAATGGATTAAGAGTCCACTGCTCTGCCTGATTGAGCTAACGGCCCTTTTGAATTCCCCCACGCCCATCGGGCTATTGGCTAAATTGGGGTGGACGATGGGACTCGAACCCACGACGACCGGAATCACAATCCGGGGCTCTACCAACTGAGCTACGCCCACCATAAACCTGACAATATCCAGCCGGACATTGGCGCGCCCGGCAGGACTCGAACCTGCAACCCTCGGCTTAGAAGGCCGATGCTCTATCCGGTTGAGCTACGGGCGCGTTTCCAGTCCGATCACCAGCAGGCGTCGCGTTGTGGTCGGGGCAGAGGGATTTGAACCCCCGACCCTCTGCTCCCAAAGCAGATGCGCTACCAGACTGCGCTATGCCCCGCCAGCTTCACGACGCCCATCCAGCCCGGTTTCGAAGCCGGCCTGCAAGGCGGGAGGATGATACGATTCGCGCCCAGGACAGTCAATTTGCGGCTTTCGGCAGGAAGCCAGAGGAAAGCGATGTGGGCCGACCCAGCCAAAGCAATGTGATCAATCAGAAAAAAGTGCACGGCCGATGAGCGCCCGGCTTCTGAACGGCAAAGCGCTGGCCCTGGAGGTTCGCGAAGAGCTCGCATTCCGGTCTGCGCAGCTCACCGCCGCCGGCGAGCGCCCGCCCGGTCTGGCCGTAGTACTCATCGGCGAGGATGCCGCTTCCACTATTTATGTCCGCCACAAGCTGGATGCCTGCCGGCAGGCGGGTTTCCACTCCGTCGCCCACCGATTGCCCGCTGAGACCACCGAACAGGCATTGCTTGCGCTCGTTGCCGAACTCAATGCGGACCATTCAGTTGACGGCATCCTGGTACAGCTGCCCTTACCGGATCAGATCAATGAGACTGCCGTCATAGAAGCAATCCATCCGGACAAAGACGTTGACGGTTTTCACCCCTACAACGTCGGCCGGCTTGCCCAGCGCCTGCCGACGATGCGACCGTGCACGCCAGCCGGCATCATGACGTTGCTCAATGAAGCAAAGATTCCATTGCGCGGCCATAACGCAGTCGTTGTTGGCGCCTCCAACATTGTTGGCCGGCCCATGGCACTCGAGTTGCTGCTCGCAGGGGCAACCATAACCGTATGTCACCGCTTTACCCGTGATCTGGAACGGCATGTGCGCGCCGCAGAAATTCTCGTGGTGGCCGTTGGCATGCCGGGACTGATTCGAGGCGAGTGGATCATGCCAGGCGCGGTCGTCGTTGACGTCGGTATTAATCGTCGTCCTGACGGGACTATCGTCGGAGACGTTGAATTCGAAGAGGCCCGGAAACGAGCGAGCTGGATCAGCCCGGTGCCGGGCGGCGTCGGGCCAATGACGGTCGCCATCCTGCTGCGCAACACGCTGGAAGCGCGCCTGGCACGCGGCCACTGAACGCCGCTATTCGCTGCGCCGCCAGGTGGTGCCGCCCGAGCCATCCTCGAGAATAATGCCCGCCTCTGCGAGCTGGTCCCGCAGCCTGTCGGACTCCGACCAGTTACGTGCCGCGCGCGCGGCATTGCGCTTCGCCACCAGCCGGTCGACCTCGTCATCGGCGAGGCCCTCGCCCTCTTCAGTTCGGCCGTGCTGCTTGAGGAAGACATCGGCATCCTCGCCCAGCAGACCCAAAAGCGACGCCAGCGACCTAAGGCCACCCGCCAGTTCGGCCGCTCGGCCTTCATCTCCCCGGGCCCGGGCCTGATTGATCTCTCCGGCCATGTCCTTCAGCACCGATAAGGCCTCCGGGGTATTAAAGTCGTCATCCATGGCTTTAATAAAACGGGTCTTGTAGCCGGGGTCAGGCTCTGCCAGGTCACCAGGCAGTCCTCGCAGAGCAAGGTAAAGGCGCGAGAGCGCGTTGCGCGCCTGCACAAGATTGTCTTCGGAATAGTTGAGCGGGCTGCGATATTGACTGCTCACGAAAAAATAGCGCACGACCTCCGGCGCAAATTTCTTGAGCACCTCGCGTACCGTAAAAAAGTTACCCAGCGACTTGGACATCTTTTCCTCGTCTACGCGCACGAAGCCGTTATGAATCCAGAAGTTCACGAACGGGGCGCCGGTGGCACCGCAGGACTGGGCGATCTCGTTTTCGTGATGGGGAAACTGTAAATCCATGCCGCCACCGTGGATGTCGAAATGATCGCCCAGCAGCGACACCGACATAGCCGAGCATTCGATATGCCATCCGGGCCGACCTGCACCCCACGGTGACGGCCAGCTCGGCTCATCGTCACGCGAATGCTTCCACAGCACAAAATCAAGCGGATCTCGCTTGGCAGCATCGACTTCGACTCGCGCGCCCGCGCGCAGGTCTGCAAGCTGCTTGCCGGATAACTTTCCATAACCCTCGAACGCTGCCACGGAGTAGTAGACATCACCATTTGACGCCGGATAAGCGAGGCCCTTTTCAATGAGCTTCGCGATCATGGCGACAATTTCGTCGATGGTCTCCGTGGCGCGCGGCTCGATATCCGGTTTAAGTACAGACATCGCCGCGCAGTCCTCGTCCATCGCGGCAATGAAGCGTGCCGTGAGGGCATCAATGGGCTCGCCATTTTCTGCGGCCCGTTTGATAATTTTGTCATCGATGTCCGTGATGTTTCGCACATAGGTCAGCTCGAAACCGCTGGCGCGCAGGTAACGCGCGATCACATCAAAAACGACAAGCATGCGCGCGTGCCCGATGTGCAGGTAGTCATAGACCGTGATGCCGCACACATACATTCGCACTTTGCCCGCCTCGATGGGCTCGAACTTTTCCTTGCTGCGACTCATGCTGTTGTAGATGTTCAACATGACATTTTATTTCCGTTCACGAGACACTCAATCCAACAAGGCTGCGCGCCTGAGCAAGTCTTGCCGACACCTCGCCTGGCCCGAGAAAATGGTAGACGCGGGCCATTTCCGGGCCATGCGTATCGCCGGTCAGCGCGGCCCGAAGCGGCATGAACAGGGCTTTGCCTGCCAAACCGGTATCCGCACGCACTGCCACTGCCAGCGCCCTGAAATCATCCGGATGGGCATCGATCTGCCTGATGGCCGCGTCGATGAGCCGCGGTTCGCATGCTCGCAGCACCTCGAGAGCGGCGCTTGTAACCGGCATGGGTGAACTGCAAAGCTGCGCCGCCCAGTGCAGCGCATCTCCGGCCACTTCCACGTTGTCGCGAACCAGTTCGGCGAACGCCTGCTCGCGCCCGTCGGGCAGCAGCGCGGCCAGCTCGTCACCAACCGGCGATTCGCTGCCAAGCAGCCAGCTCGCGAAAGCCTCTGCATCGCCGTGTGCCAGCGCCTCTTTCTGCCAGTGCCGCAGCTGTGTGGTGTCGTGGCGCGCAGGGGAGCGGCCAAGTCGCTCGAGGGAAAAGTTGTCAGCAAGCGCGTTCATGGACATGAAGCCTGGATCGTCATAGACATGACCGAGACGGGCAAGATGATTGCAGATCGCCAGTGGCAGGTAACCGAAGCTGCGAAGCTCCCTGAGACCGGTGCTGCCATGCCGCTTCGACAGCGGTGCGCCATCATCCGCCACCACCATCGAGATATGCCCATAGCGGGGGATCGGCAATTCAAGGGCGGCGAGCATGATGATCTGGCGCGGCGTGTTACTCAGGTGGTCCTCGCCACGTAAAACGTGGGTAATGCCCATGAGCGCGTCATCCACCGCGTTGCTGAAAAAAAACGCCGGCGTACCGTCCGAGCGGCGAATGACAAAATCACCGATGTCGGCCAGCTCGAAGCGCTGCGGTCCTCGCACAAGGTCCTGGAAACGCACGCTGTCCTCGCCGCTTACTTTGAAGCGCAGCGTGGCGGCACGGCCTGCAGCGGCCCGTTCTGCCCGCTCTTCGGCGCTCAATTCACGGCAGGTGCCCGGATATCTCGGCGGTCGGCCGCTGGCAAGCTGCGCCTTGCGCGCTACTGCGAGTTCGGTTGCGCTACAAAAACAGGGGTAGGTGTGGCCAGCTGCTTCGAGCAGCGCATAGTGCTTTGCATAGGCCGCGCCGCGAAGCGACTGCTGATATGGGCCGTGACTGTCGTCAGCGTCCGGCCCCGCCGACCAGCTGATACCGAGCCAGCGCAGATCGGTAAGTAGCGCATCGAGATATTCGTCGCGGCTGCGCTCCGCGTCCGTATCCTCAGAACGCAGAATAAACTCACCACCAAGCAGGCGTGCTGCAAGGAAATTGAAGAGCGCCGTCCGTACGTTACCAAGGTGCAAAAACCCGGTGGGACTTGGTGCAAATCTTGTTCGTATCACGGTGGCTGACATGGGCGGATGGTAGCCGGTTTCAGTCCTGCCCACAAAAAGTCAAAGGCCTGAACTTCTTTCGCTACCGTCTTGTCAGTATCATATCAGTGCACAACACAATTCTTACCAGGGATATTCACATGATCAAAGTCAGAATCTGCGGTCTGCTCCTTGCCAGCCTTGTCCTGGCCGCAGCGCAGGCAGAAAACACATCGCACTGCGAGAAAAGCCCCTGTGTCGTGCTGGAAACCAGTGCCGGTAATATGCTCATCGAGCTGAACCAGGAGCGGGCGCCGGAGTCGGTGCGCAATTTTCTTTCCTATGTAGACAAGGGCTACTACAACGGCCGGATTTTTCATCGGGTCATACCCGGCTTCATGATTCAGGGAGGGGGCTTCGATACCGATTTCGAAGAAGGCGAACTCGACAAACCCATCGTCAATGAATCGCGCAATGGCCTCAGCAATCTGCGCGGCACCATAGCCATGGCACGTACCGCAATCCCGGACTCTGCCACCAGCCAGTTCTTTATCAACCTCGTGGATAACAGGCGGCTGGACGCCAGCGAATATCGCTGGGGTTACGCGGTGTTCGGACGGGTTGTCGAGGGGATGGAGGTCGCCGACGCCATCGCAGAAGTGCCGACAGGACCGGCCGGGCCATTCATGGTCAACGTCCCGCAGGCAAGCATTGTCATCGAGCGGGCAACAAGGTTGGAGAGCGCCGAGGCGAGTTCCGGAAAATGACCACGCTTTTTATCTCCGATCTGCATCTCGATGCTTCGCGCCCGGACATTACCGGCCAGTTTGTTGAATTTCTTCGCGAGCAGGCCACTGGCGCCGAGTTCCTTTACATACTCGGCGATCTCTTCGAAGCATGGGTAGGCGATGACGATCCCGAGCCGGAAAAGCAGCGGGCCGTTGCTGCGCTCCGCGCCCTCAGCGACTCAGGCGTTCCCGTTTACTTTATGCATGGCAATCGTGATTTCCTGATTGGAGCTCGATTCGCCCGTGAAGCCGGCTGCACGCTGCTGCCCGACCCCTGCCGCGTGTCACTGCACGGCAGCGAGGTGCTGTTGATGCATGGCGATACGCTGTGCACTGATGACGTCGAGTACCAGGCCTTTCGCGAGATGACGCGCGATCCATCCTGGCAGCAGCAGTTTTTGTCTTTGCCGCTTGCGCAGCGCCTTGCCATGGCGGAAGAGGCCAGGGCCGAGAGCCTTGCCAGCACCAGGGGCAAGCCCGAATCCATCATGGACGTCAACCAGCAGGCCGTCGTCGAAACCATGCGCGAGGAGAAAGTTCGACTACTTTTGCATGGACATACCCATCGTCCCGCTGTACATGACTTCGAGATCGACGGCCGGGCCGCACAGCGAATTGTGCTCGGCGACTGGTACACCCAGGGCAGCGTTGTTTACTGGGATGACAGCGGGTTCAGGCTTGAGAGTCTGCCGCGCACTGAGGGCGCACACTAGCCGCTGCGGGTGGTCCGCTGTGAAAGCGCAGTGCCGAATCGGGCGAGCTGGCCAGTTCGCCCTCACGCTCGCGTATTTTCTCAAGCCTGGTCTCGAAGTTGCCTGCCCGATCCCGGGCGGCAAGCTCAAGGTAATGGCGAAAGTGCCGCGCCTCTGACGCCAACAGCCCGCGGTAAAACTTCCCAAGCTCTCCATCAAGCAGGGGTATCAGCAGAGCAAATCGTTCGCAGGACCGCGCCTCGATCAGTGCACCGACGATCAGCGTATCCGTTAGGCGGCCGGGCTCATGACTGCGAACCAGATCACGCAAACCGGCGGCGTAGCGACCGGCGCTTACATTCTGGTAAGGAATGCCGAGCCTGCGCATGATTGCCGAGACCTGCTCGTAGTGGCGTAGCTCTTCTCGTGCCAGTCGCGACATGCGATCACAGAGCAGACCGTCGTCCGCGTAACGAAACATGAGGCTTACGGCCGTCGCGGCTGCTTTTTTTTCGCAGTTGGCGTGATCATTGACGAGGGTAGGCAAATCAGCCGCTGCGGCATCGACCCAGGCGGCAGGGGTACCGACCGCGAGGAAATCGCGAATCTCATCGGGGACGAGTTCAGCCATCCTGCAGCAGTCGTTCCAGCGTGCTGAGCAGGTGCGGCATCTGCACGGGCTTGCTCATAAACTCGTCGAATCCGGCGGCCAGTGCAGCGTGGCGGTGCTCGCTGCCTCGCGTCGCCGTTAACGCGAGCAGGCGCCCGCCGAAACCCGCTTCGCGCAGACGCGTTGCAACCTGCATTCCGCTGAGTCCCGGCATGTTCATGTCCAGTATGGCGAGCGGCGGTCGCTGGTCCATGGCCCGGGTGACCGCTTCGTCTCCGGTTTGCGCCTTGATCAGCGCGTAGCCGGCCGGTTCAAGAAACGCCTGCAACAACTGCATGATGTCCGGGTTGTCCTCGGCTACCAGCACAGGAACCCGTGTGCCCGCCCTGCGTTTGAGCTGAGCACCCAGTTCGCCGTGAACCAGGCTGCGATCACGCTCACGTGCCAGACGCGCGGGCAAATGCAGAATAAAGGCGCTGCCTTTACCTGGCTGGCTGCGCAGCGCCAGTTCCCCGCCCATCAACTGTGCAAGGCGCATCGAAATATTGAGACCAAGACCCGCGCCCGGCTTGAGTTCGGAATGTTCCAGTCGCGCGAAGGCCTCGAAAATGCGCGCCTGCGCATTTTCAGGAATGCCTGGCCCCGTATCGTGTACCTCGCAGTCGAGCCAGCCATCACGCCAGCTGACGTTCAGGCTTACGTTGCCCTCGTCGGTGAACTTGATGGCATTGCTGAGCAGGTTTACCAGAACCTGCCGCAGCCTGACATCATCCAGCCATAGATTCTGTGGCACCTCATCCTCGACATAGGCGCCGAACGACAGGCCCTTATCTGCGGCAAGCGGTGCCAGGATCACGGTGAGATCGTCCACCAGGCGCCGCAGGTCGGCATCGACCCTGTGGATCACCAGGCTGCCCGCCTCCAGCCGCGCCTGATCGAGATTGTTCTCCACCAGCGAAAGCAGGTGGCGAGCCGCTCGATCAACCGCCGCCAGCTGTTCTGTTGCACCCGAATCCTCCGCGACCCTTGCCGACAGCAGCTGGATGTAGCCCAGGACCGAGGTCAGCGGCGTCCGGAACTCGTGCGCCATGCTCGCAATAAACTCGGTCTTCTTACGACTGCTGTCCTCCGCCTCTTGCTTGCGAAGGGCCAGTTCCGCACGAGAATCGATTAGCTGCTCCATGAGGCGGCGCTGCTCGGCATTTACCAGGCGAGTTTCATTGGTGGCCTGCTGAAAGTGTCTGCTGGCCGCCACCTCTGAACGTCGATCAATCAATACGAGCCACGCCGGATTGCCCGGCAGCACATGCAGATCCACAACTGCGCTGCCACCGAGATCGAGCGCAGACAATTCGGCGGCTTCAGAAAGATCCAGGCCCGTTAGCACGGGCAAAAAACCTTCGAGGGGCTCACCCGTCGCAGGCAACTCGAGCCCGAGGCCCGCCGGATCACCGAACACTTCTACCAGTCGTCCGACGCTATCGACGCCGACGCACAAACAGTTAAACGAATGTGCCATCAACTGCGATACGCGGTCTCGCAGAGTCGGCGGTAAGTCGTCCAGGCGCTGGCTCATGCGGCACTCACCCCGGTCAGGGACTTTGCAAGATCCCGGAACGCTTTCTCGACACACTTGCCGGTCATCGCGCTGGTACAAAGCACCAGGACCCCCTGCTTATTCAACGCCTCGATTTCGGCATCGCTCACGGACCACTCGTCTACCAGGTCATATTTGTTGAGCAACAAGACAAAGGGTAAAGCGCCGTAGCGCTCTTCCACCGCCGCGCGCAGGGCCAGCGCACTTGCCAGCGTTTCCTTGCGCGTGCCATCCACCACAAGCAGGTAGCCCTGCGCGCCGCGCATATAGGCAAATTCCGCTGAAGAGAATCGATCGGAACCCGCAATATCCCAAATCACCATGCGCAGCGAGCGGCCGTCGACGAGTTCGAGGTCCTTGGTGTCGATCTTGACGCCTACCGTCGTCAGATATTTTTCTGAGAAAACGTTATTGACGAAGCGCGTAACAGTGCTTGTTTTTCCTACCGCAAAGTCTCCGATGATGCAGACTTTGCGGGAGATGCGGGTCATGGCGTCGGTACCGCCGGACGCAGCTCAAGCCGCAGCTCGGCTTTGCGCATACTTTCATCGACAACCGGGTTGTCGGGCAGGGCCGCAATAGCCGTTGAGATCCGGTCCGCTTCAATACCGGCGGCAACAAAACCCCGCTTCAACGCCTCGGCCCTCAGGCGCATCACCTCTCGATTGCTCTCGAGGCTGCCCACGCCGTCAGCGAAGCCCATGATTTGCACGTCCAGCGTTCTTCCGATCAGCTCTGCCAGCGCGAACCCCTCTTGAAGCTGAATCGCCGCCGATTGCAGCGCCGTGTTTCGCGAATCGAGCAAGCTGGCTCCGCTCGCGAAATAAAAAGTTCGCCCGTCAAGCTGACTGACAATCCGATCCAGCGCAGCAAGCTCGGAGGGTACCAGGGCTGAGTCATCAATATCCGCGAACGAATCGACTGACTCGAGCCCTTCCGGAACAGCATCTATCCATCGCTGCGGCGCCGTACCGGCGATGCTGAGAATCTGATCTTCAACACCAAGCACTACGCCGGCGGGCGGCTGCAAGGCCATGCGGGCCTGCCGCAGAAGTTCCTCATCGCGCACAAACGTTGCGCTTGCATCGGCGCTGGCAACACCGGCAATGAGAGGCGCCCTGGACAAGAACTGCTCGCGCCATTCGGCTCCGGCGCGACCGCTGGCAACCAGCGTATCGCCGCGCATGGAAAATTCGACACCGGCTGGCGGCTTAAGCCCCTGGCGCGCGCGCCGCAGAATGATCTCGGCATCAAGAGACTGAAATGGCGCCATGTCAGCGGCAACCGCAACCTCCCCGACGCCAGCACGCTGCATTACCTGCTCCAGATCGTCTGCTAACGGATCGGCCAGACCCCGCATGTTGATGACACGCCCGTCACTGGCCAATTCGGTGGCGACCAGACCCGGCGTATCGGCCACCGCCTGGCGGAATGCCTGCAAGCGCTGCCGCTCCTGAAATGACGAATAAGCCCACCATGCCAAAGCCGCACCAACAAGCAGAAGCACGATCAGCAGCGGCGGCGATATGGCGCTCTTTTTGCTGTCCTCTCCGCTCGCAAGCTGCTCGAGCAGCAGGCACTCGCCAAGCAGATCTTCAACGCCCTCGACTGAATCGCTGTCGCCCGTGAAGTCTTCCAGCGCCTCGCCATATTGCAGATTGATCCGTTCCAGGATCTCCGCAAGCTCGTCGCGCACGCCTCTCGGCGGCTCACCGCGGATCACGCAGGCCATCATCGAGTACGGGCCGTGGAGCACCCACACCGTGAACTCGCCGATATCTGCCGTTTCAAGGAGCTGGCGGTGATCAGGCGAAAAAGAATCGCTGACGAAATCCTGGATAGCCGTAAACATCGCCGACACAGCATCCGCGTCCTGCGCAACGGCACTCTCGTTCTGTACGTGGCCAACCATCAGTCCGCGCTCGCGGTTGATCAGGTACACCTGCTCGATGCGATAAACGAGGGTTTTCCTCAAAATGTACTCGCCCAGAGGGATGCCCGCGCGTGACGCCTCAATGCGCCATTTGAAGCCCTTGGGCGACAGGCTGTATTCCATGGTGTTATTCATGGACTGCACGAGGGCCTTCATGCTTTCGGCAATGGATTTGCGGATTGCCGGACCGATGACCGGGAACAGTGCATCTGCAAATGCCCGGGGGTTCTTGTCGACGGCATATTCGAAACTTTCGCGCACCGGCTCGCGCAGCGCCTTGACCAGCTGCGGATCCTTGCGATGACTCAGCCCGATTGCGCCCGGCAATACCTCGGCGACGTCCCGGGTGCGTGTGCTGGGTGTCTCTGTGCGCTCCCTTATATTTTCAAGGGTCTGTTTTTCTTTTGCGAAAAGAATTTCGCGCAGCTTTTCAAGCTCGCTCACGGTCTCACCCCGCCCTGCAGCGGGCACACGACATCATTCGCCGCTGCCATCCTGTCTGAGCTGCGCCGAAAGATCCGCCAGCAGCGTGGCGAGACCCTCGCGATCGACTTTACCGTGCTCAAGCCGACCGCTCTCGCGCGTCAGCGACTCATCCATGCTGGCCCGGGTTTTCTTCACCAATTCGATCAATGAGTTGTACTGCTCGCTCAGGTCGCTGCGCAGCGCGCCTGTCTCCTGGTCCAGCGCATGCTGGAGATCATTGAGCCGCTCTCCGATTTGATGGCGCGCACTTTCAAGCTCACTGTGCGTTTCACTTTGCAGGGCAGAAAGCTTCTTATTCTGATTCTCGATATGTTCAGAGAGGCCCGCCAGTTCACGCTGAGTCGCCGTGGCAATGCCGGTAAGACGTTTCTCCAGAAACTGCCCCATCTTTTCGTTCTCTGCCACCAGCCTCTGCTCCAGCTGCGAAAAGCGGCTGTCGTAGTCCCGGATGTGCGCGCCAAAAAGAATCTCGCGAATCTTATCGACATTCTGGTCGCCGTCTTCCGACGACCGAAGTTTTTCTGGTTTTTCACTCATAAGGCATCTCTTTGCGGCCCGCGCCGAAATAAAAACATCATCCTGATTTCTCCAGCCGATATCCGTGCTGATAAATCGCCGTCAGCTTCCAGCCGGTCTCTTCCCCGATACAAAGCTTTTTTCGCAGCCGGCTAACGTGCGTGTCAACGGTGCGGGTATTCAGCTGCTGGCCGTGCATTCCCCATATCGCTTCGAGAATATGATCGCGCGACACGACCCGACCTGCATTACGAAACAGAAAAACTGCCAGTTCATATTCCCGGTGGGTCAGCTCAACGATTTCCTCATTCAGCGCGATAGAATCTCGCGCCTGGTCAATTTTATAGGGGGCGATGTCCGGAAGCTCTTCCGGCCTGCGGCCACCATGCGCACGACGACCAAGTGCGGCCACCCTTGCCTGCAACTCCATCTCACGGATTGGCTTGGACATGTAATCGTCAGCACCCGCTTCGAGTGCTTCAACGATATCGGCCTCGCGGTCTTTCGCTGTCACAAACAAGACCGGCGTATAGCCCTGCTCGCTTTCCCGGTAGCGCCTGAGCACTTCGATGCCAGGCATGTCGGGCACCAGCCAATCCAGCATCAGCAGATCAAAACTCTCTCTGATCGCCGTTCTTAAGAACCCTTTGCCATCGCTCATGTGATGACATTGGTGTCCAGCGCTCGTTAACCAGCCCTCGATCAACCTGGCCTGGTCAAGATCGTCCTCGAGAACCGCTATCCTCATCTGTCGCCCTTTTTTTCTCTCAACAATGCCTGTTGTAACCAGGCTTTTTGCATTATGTAAAAACCGGCGCACGGTGCGCCCATCGTTCAGTTTACTGCGGGACCCACGCTAATGCGCACCCGATTTTACCTTTTTATCGATGTTTCAGTAACTTCCGGTTCATTTTCGTCGGATTTTGCCCCATCTTTCGGGATTATTGCCGCGAGTTCATCAATTAAAACAGAGGCGCTCTGATAACGCTCGTTAACGTCTTTTGCCAAAAGGCGGTCGATAACACCCTGAAACCGGCTAAGCGACTCCGGCAGCTGAGGCACCGGCGCATGGGAGTGTTTGTAGATCACCGCGAGCGGCGTTGCAGCAACGAAAGGCTTCCGTCCGGTCAGCATTTCGAAAAACATGACACCCAGGCTATACAGATCTCCGCGCTCGCCTACCCGCTCGCCCTTGCCCTGCTCGGGGCTCATGTAATAAGGCGTTCCAAACACTTCGCCGGTATCGGTCAGAGCCTCGTGCAAGCTGAGCTCTTTGGCCAGGCCAAAATCGATAAGTGCAACGCTGTCGTCGGCACGCAGCATGACGTTGGCAGGCTTCAGATCGCGGTGCAAAACGCCCACATCGTGAATAGTCATGAGCGCGCGGGCTATCTGCAGGGTTATCGCGAGTGCCTCGGACTCGCTGATCGCCCGGCCGCCCAGGCGCTGTTTCAGATTGCCCTCGGAAAAATATTCCATCGCAATGTAGGCATGATCGTCGGCAATCCCGTGACCATAAATGCGCACGACGTTTTCATGCTCGATCTTCGAGATAACTTCATATTCCTGGATAAAGCGCTCCAGCGCGCTGCTGCCGTCCGATGAGTCGCCCACCTGTCGCAGGACCTTGAGAACAACGTCTTTGTTCAGCTTTTCACTGTGCGCGAGATAAACCCATGACCAGCCCCGGTTGGAAATTTCTCTGATCACTTCATAGCCACGAATCTGAATTGGCACGCTGCCAAACAGAGCCGGGTCACCCCCGGTAGATTTGGCCAGCGCCATGGCACGACGACGGGACCTCACCGCTTCCTTGATCGCAGCAATGAGAAACTTGTTGGTCATTTTTGACTTGGGAATATAGTCTGCGGCGCCCGCCTTGATTGCCTGAACGGCAAGCAGCTCGTCGCCTTCACCGGTAAGAAATATCACCGGCGGAAAACCAGGTCGCGACCTGAAATCCCTCAGCCAGGCCAGACCATTTTCACTGGTCTTGTCAAAACCAGGGCCGAGATTGTAATCGAGCAGCACAACGTCGAGACCTTTCCCTTTGAAGGTCCGATCGAAGCCTCCGCGCTCCATCGGATCATGTTGAATGACCACGGCGTCCGGCCACTTTGACGTGATGTGGTGGGCGAGGAGTTCGCGATACTCCAGGTGGTCATCGATGATTAAAATACTGAGCGGCATGAGAACTCCGCCTGTCAGGCGACCTTCTCCCGGATAATCTGAAGAAAGTCGCCCAGCTGTGCGAACTCCCGGCGCAGCGCCTGCTCGTCTTTGTCCCTTGCCGCGCTCTCAATGCGCCTGCCAAAATCGGTCAGCTGCGGCAGACCATAAGCGCCGCCCGAGCCGCTCAAGTTGTGACCCAGCACGCGGATATCCGCAAAGTCCTTGTTCTCCAGCAGCGCGGTAAGGCGGACAAGCTCTTCCTCCCTGCGCTTGAGATAGCCCGGGAGAAGCCCGCGTACGATCGGGTCTATGTCTTCCAATGGTGATGTGGCTTCACTCATAAGTCCCTTTCTGTCAGCTAAGCGGCAGACGATCACTTAAAGCTAATCTGAATTTTTTGACCGTATCCAACGGCGCCCGTCAGCCTGCTCAGGCGGCGCCAAACAGTTCGCCCTGGTTTTCCGCTTCGTCGCGCAGACTTGAAAGCAGACGCTCGCGGCGAGCCTTGGCCGCATCGCTACGGTTCTGCTCCAGCTGTCTCAGGTACCCCGACGTGACCCCCCCGGTGACATAGTGCCCGGAAAACACGG
>JABDLF010000005.1 GCA_013003115.1 Gammaproteobacteria bacterium | reverse complement strand
GTTGCGCCCGCCAAAGTCAGGTCAATCCCAATGGTAGGTATAGGTGATCCCGAAAGTGCGCGGTCGCTTGGGTCCGAAGAAGTGCGAGGGCAGCACGCCACCGTTGTTGTTGAGCCCGTCCCAGGTGAACTCGTCGGTCAGGTTTTCAACGTAGGCGTTAACCGACCAGTTGTTCTCGGATTCGTAGCCGAAGCGCAGCGTCGCATCGGTGTAGGAATCGATCTTGGTCGTAGCGAGATTTTCGAAGCCGCCCCCGCGCTCTGATTCCCAGAACACCTCGAGGCTCGCCGACCATTCGCCGGCCGACGCTGGCCAGTGGCCATTCAACACCACGGCCCCGGTAAACTCGGGGGCCCAGAACAGGCTGCTGCCTTCGCAGCCGTCTGCGTCGTCCAGGCCGCAAATACTCTGCAACTGGGTGGCCTCCGTATCGAGCCAGGAGGCCGCCGCGTAAATATCGTAGTTGTCGCCCATCCTTGCGGTAATCGTGCCTTCAAAGCCCTTGCCGTCGACCTGGCCGACGTTTTCAACTGCCGCGGCGCCGCCGTCAAAGACCACCACCTGCAGATCCTGGTAATCATAAAAGAACGCCGTCAGCGAGATGTTGGCATTGCCATCGGCGACGGTGTCCTTGTAGCCAAACTCCCAGGAATCAACGGTCTCGGGGTTAAAGGCGTTCGGCCTGAAACCGTCAGCCTGCCGTGCGCCGGTGAAACCGCCACCCACGCCGGCTCCGGTGGAATCAACCAATGCAAAGCTGCCAAAGCCACCTGACTTGAAGCCTTCGGTATAGCTGCCAAATAACATGGCCGTGTCGTTGGGCCGATAGCGTGCCGAGGCACGTACCTGTGTGTCGTCCCAGCTGCGTGTTTCTGAAATCGGCCCGTCAGTGGCGAAGGTATAGGCCCAGTAGGCGCCGAGGTCGCTATCAGGCTCGGGTACGTTGATGCTGAAGTCCTTCTCGTCGTCGCTATAACGTACGCCGACGCTGAAATCCAGGGAATCAGTCGCGGCGTAACTGAGGTCAACATAAGCACCCCAGCCGGAATAATCGCCAATTATCTGGCCGGGTTCGTTCAGCAGTCCATCGGGATGCGGGGTAAACGGGGAACCGTAGTACGCGTACAGGTCGGCGCAACCAGAGAAGGTCATGCCATAGTTGTAATAGTAGCCATAGTATTGGCAGAAGATGTCCTCTTCACCCGAGAACAAGAACTTCGCGTCGATGGTCTCCTTGTAGTAGGAAACCCCTGCATACCAGGAGAACGGGCCGTCGGAATTTGAAGTCAGGCGCAGTTCCTGCTGGAAGTAGTCGCCATCCTGATCCTGACGGTAGTTGCTGATGGTCAGCGGCGTGCCGTCGTAGTCCTCGTTGTAGAAATAATCGTGGTCTTTGAAGCCGGTGTTCGAGGTCAGTGTCAGCTGATCGAAGTCATAATCGAAGCGCACGCCGAGGGTCAGGATATCGGCGTCATCGTTATCGCCACCAGACTGGTCGCTGTCGATGTCTTCGTCGCTACCGCGCAGCATGACGGGTCCCACTGCTGCCGTGAACGTGTCCCAGATGTCCCCGCGGTCGATGGCCCGGTATACCGAACCCGACTGGTCGCGCGTTTCAAATTCAGCGGTCGTTTTAAGCGAGAGCGCGTCGTTTTCGTAGGAGGTCGACCAGCGAATCGCCCACTTGTCGTGCTCGATCAGATCGCCTCCGTTGAAGAAATTGCGGGCGAAGCCGTCTTCGGTAGAGCTGTAACCCGCGATGCGCATCGCGAAGCTGTCGTTGACATCAAAACCAACCGCGCCTTCGCCGACGATATGGCCGCGCTCGGCCGCGTCCAGCTCCAGGTAGCCATTGGTGCCGCCACCAACTTCCGCCGGGCGCGTATGCACGCTGAATGCACCGCCAATGGAATTGCGGCCAAACAGAAAGCCCTGAGGGCCGCGCAGGATTTCCGCGCGCTCCATGTCATACAGGCTGGTAACCGCGGAACCATTGCGTCCTTCATAAAGATCGTTCTTGAAAAACGCCGCGGACGGGTCGCCGCCCACACCAAAGTCCTGGGTACGTATTCCGCGCACGCTGATCGCGTCGATGAAACTGTCCTGGCTGTTACCTGTTACGCCAGGGGTGAACGAGACCAGGTCCTTCACGTCGTCCATGTTGACATCGCGCGTGAAGTCGCCTGAAAGCGCGGTAATCGCCAGCGGCACGTCCTGCGCTGATTCGCTGCGCTTGGTTGCGGTGACCAGGACTTCTTCGAGTTCCTGCCCGAGGGCAGGGGCCGAGGCGACCATGGCACCGGCCAGGGCGGCTGTTATGGCTTCAGCCAGATGGGAACGATGTAAGACAGGATTCTTGCGCATGCTTGCGCGCGATTTTTTGATTTTCACAGGGCACCCCACCTGGTCAAATTGTTGTCAATCGATAGTCCGGCGTTTACCCATGAAAGTCAAGAAAATCAAAGTCAAGAAGATCATGGCTCACAAGGCATTATTCCAGCGCAATCCCAGCCTTCAGCAGTTCTTCTTTCATTGGCTGCAGCTGCGTTTCATATTTGCGCCAGCGGTCGATGGACTTGGTGTGCGCGGGCTGCCTGACCTGCACCGCGCTCGCCGTGGACACCGCGCTACCCTGTTTGTGAAATTCGAGGCAAGCGTCCTCCCATCGCAGATCCAGGTATTTCAGCAGCGCCCTTGCGTTGGTTTCAAGGTTCGTGACGGTATCCTCGTACGAGATGTCATAGAAGCGATCGGGAAATCGTTCACGCCATAGCGACATCAAGCGTCGGTAGCGCGCGTGGTGACGCGCCATTTCCTGCTGGTCGTATGAGTGCAGGTAGGCATCGGCGAACAGCTGCTTGAAGCTTGCGAAACAGGCGTCCATCGGATTCCGGATCACGTGCACGATTTTTGCGTTGGGTAAGGCCGCCAGTATCAAAGGGATCATGAGGTAATTCTGGGGTAGTTTGTCGACGAAGCGCGGCTTGTCGCCCTGCATGCGCCGGGTGCTAGCAAGGTAGGTCTCGCCCAACTGCGAGAAATCGAGGCTCAGGGCGGCATCAAACAGCTCGGCGCTGAAGCGCTTGGGGTTGTTGTAATTGCTCAGCCTGCGAATCCCCAGGCTGAATTGCTGCAGCTCGCCCGCGGAGTGCACCTGAGAATGGCTGGTGATGATGCGCTCGATGAGCGTGGTGCCGGTGCGCGGCTGGCCCAGGACAAAGATCGGCTTGTCCGAGTCGCAGCCAGGCCCGGCAAAGCAGTCGGGCAAATACGTCCTTTCGAGAAACTCAAACATGGCGATTTCCGCAGCTTCGTCGTATTCGACCGTCTGACGGCGTGCGCGGGCTCCCGCTGCAAAGGCGCGGAACGCTTCATCCCAGCTTTCCAGATCTTCGTATTCCTTGCCGATGGCGTAGCAATAGAAAGCCTGCGCCCGCGGATGCAGCTTGTGGCGCAGGATCGACTGCATTTCGCGGATATGAGTTTCGTCTTTTGCCTTTTGTGCACTCGCCAGCGACCAGTGCGCCTGGGGACTGTTCGGCTGCAGGGCAATAATCTCGCGAAAAATCTCATTGGCTCGATCCGTCTCGCCGCGATACACCTGGTTGTTCGCAAAATTGAGCATGAAGGGTGGATGCCGGGGCTGGTGAGTCACAGCCTTTTTGAACCAGTCGTTCGCAAGGTGGTATTCACCCATCAGGGAATAAACCGTGCCGATGAGGTCCTCGACGATGGCTTCCTTACCCACATGTTGGAGCGTCTCGGCGAGCGCCTGGTCCGCGCGGTTGACCTGGCCCTCGCTCAAGAACAGTTTCGCGAGGTGCGCCCAGGCGGCCGCATGGTCCGGCTGCAGCTCTGTCACCGAGGCGAAGGCGTTGAAAGCGATTTTCCGTTCCCCGGCCTCCAGCGCCACCAGCGCAGTCAGAAAATGCCCCGGCACCAGTTTGGGGTTGCGTCCCAGCACTTCCCGGCAATACTCGGTCGCTTCAGGAACCCGACCGGCATTGAGTGCTGCGAAGCCTGCTCGGAGCAGGTCCTGTTCCGACATCGATCGCAGGCTGGCGGGTTTCTGCATTGCAACTCTCGGGGTTGGTAGTAAATTCAGGAACCGGGTTTGATTCTAAGGTAAGGTCGATGCCAGGGGGAATGATGGTCGCAGCATGAACACACCTCTCGTCACCAGCGATGAACAAAAAATCGCGCGCAAACGGTCGCTCGGCCAGATCGATCTGGTGTTATTCACGGTTTCCGCGATCCTCCTGCTGGAAACCCTGGCTGCAGCCGCCTCGATCGGTGCCTCCAGCATTTCGTGGTGGCTATTCCTCGGCATCATCTTTTATGTGCCCTTTGCGCTGATCTGCGCCGAAATGGGCTGCAGCTATCCAGAGCAGGGCGGCATTTACGCCTGGGTTCGAGATGCGTTTGGCGGCCGCTGGGGCGCACGCGCCAGCTGGGGCTACTGGGTGAACACTGCGGTGTGGCTAC
>JABDLF010000110.1 GCA_013003115.1 Gammaproteobacteria bacterium | reverse complement strand
AGGCGCGGTCCGGGCGGTATGTAGAGTTGCTTGGTTTCATTGCGCTGCTGCACTTCCTGAGATGAAAGCTCTTCGAATCGGGCCAGTCGCGCCTTGCTTTTCGCGTGCCGGCCGCGGGCAGAGGATCTGACCCATTCGAGTTCTGCCTGCATGGCTTTGCGCCGGGCGTCTTCCTGGCGCTCCTCGGTTTCAAGGCGCGCCTCTTTTTGTTCCAGCCACGACGAGTAATTGCCTTCCCAGGGAATGCCGTAGCCGCGATCAAGCTCGAGGATCCAGCCCGCAACGTTGTCGAGAAAATAACGATCGTGGGTGACGGCAATAACGGTGCCCGGGAATTCCGACAGAAATCTCTCAAGCCAGGCAACGGATTCCGCGTCGAGATGGTTGGTCGGTTCATCAAGCAGCAGCATGTCCGGGCGCGCCAGCAGCAGCTTGCACAGCGCCACGCGGCGACGCTCGCCGCCGGAGAGTTTTGTGACGTCCGCGTCCCACGGCGGCAGCCGCAGCGCCTCTGCTGCCACCTCGAGGGTTCTGTCGAGGTTGTGGCCCTCCGAGGCCTGCACGATGTTCTCAAGCTCGGCCTGCTCCTTTGCGAGGGCATCGAAATCAGCGTCGGGCTCGGCATAGGCCGCGTAGACTTCATCCAGGCGTGCCAGGGCCTCCTTGACGTTGCCGAGCGCCGTTTCCACGTTTCCCCGAACGTCCTTATCCGGGTCAAGCTGCGGTTCCTGCGACAAAAAGCCGATGCTAATGCCCGCCTGCGGGCGGGCCTCACCTTCGATTTCGCTGTCCAGCCCGGCCATGATCCGGAGCAGCGTGGACTTGCCGGATCCGTTCAGACCCAAAACGCCAATCTTGGCTCCGGGAAAAAAGCTCAACGAAATGTCGTGAAGGATTACTCGCTTGGGCGGCACGACTTTGCCGACCCGGTTCATCGTATAAATGTATTGCGCCATGCGTGCTCGCAGCCCCCAAAAAAGGCGCCTATGATAATGGCAAACGCCAATCGGTGCCCATAAGGCCATTTGGCAAGAGGAGTCGATTTGCGCAAGCGATCCGCAAACACCTGCATTTTTACCGGTCCGGCCATCGCTGCCTATGGTTTTGGCAACGACCACCCGTTTGGCCTCGATCGCCATGATGCCTTCATTCATGCCCTCGAAGCGTCCGGTCTTGCCGAGCACGTCACCAGTCATCCGACGGCTATCGCAACGCGAGAGCAACTGGCTTTGTTTCATACTGACGACTACATTGCGCGCGTCAAACAACTGTCAGACAGTGGCACGGGTTTCCTCGATTCAGGGGACACGCCGGCAATGCCGGGCATTTATGAGTCCGCTGCTGCCGTGGCTGGCACTTCGCTTGCGGCAACCGAGGCACTGATGAGCGGGGAGTGTCGCAGGGCATTCGTACCAATAGCCGGCCTGCACCATGCCCGGCGCGACCGGGCCGGCGGTTTCTGCGTATTCAATGATTGCGGCATTGTGATCGAGCACCTGGTAAAGCTGCATGGTCTTGAGCGCATTGCCTACGTGGATATCGATGCGCACCACGGCGATGGTGTTTTTTATGCATTTGAAGACTCGCCGCGGGTCTACTTTGCCGACCTGCATGAGGATGGTCGTTGTCTTTATCCCGGGACAGGGGCAGAGCATGAGACGGGCAAGGGTGCAGGTGCCGGCCGCAAGCTCAACATCGCCATGGCGCCAGGTGCCGATGATCGGGACTTCCTCGCAGCCTGGTTGCGCGCGGAGCAGTTCATCGCGGCCGCCGAGCCGCAGTTCATAATCCTGCAGTGTGGCGCAGACAGCCTTGCCGGGGATCCCATTACCCACCTTGCCTACTCGGAGAAGTCTCACGCCCACGCCGCCTCGCGCCTGGCAGCCGTTGCCCGCACCTGCGGGCACAGCAGGGTGCTGGCGCTGGGCGGCGGTGGCTACAACCGGGACAACCTGGCGCGCGCCTGGTGTGCCGTTGTGCGAGCTTTCATCTACAGTGACTGAGGGCGCCTGAGCGGCTGCCGTGCCCTCCACGGTGCGGTACAATGCCGCTCTTTTGCGCAGCCTTTCTCTGCGCCGCCACCCAAAGGAGACTGCCGATGTTCAGCCCCGATCTGACGATCGCCGGATTCGACGACGAATTGCATGATTCCATACAGGCAGAACGCCGTCGCCAGGAGGAACATATCGAGCTGATCGCATCAGAGAACTACGCCAGTCCGCGGGTTCTCGAAGCCCAGGGTTCGGTACTCACCAACAAGTATGCCGAGGGTTATCCCGGCAAGCGTTACTACGGTGGCTGCGAGCATGTCGACGTGGGTGAACGCCTTGCCATTGAGCGCGCAAAGAAACTTTTCAATGCTGGCTATGCGAACGTGCAGCCACACTCAGGCTCGCAGGCTAACGCGGCCGTCTATCTCGCGCTGCTGAAGCCAGGCGACACCATTCTGGGCATGAGCCTGGCCCACGGCGGACATCTGACACATGGTGCGAAGCCAAACTTCTCCGGCAAGATTTTCAATGCTGTGCAGTACGGCATCAACGAAGAGTCCGGTGAAATAGACTACGACGCTGTTCGTGCCCTGGCCGTGGAGCACAAGCCGAAAATGCTCATCGGCGGCTTCTCTGCCTACTCACGCGTTGTTGACTGGCAGAAGTTTCGCGACATCGCTGACGAGGTGGGTGCCTATCTGCTCGTAGACATGGCGCACGTAGCCGGGCTGGTTGCGGCCGGCGTGTATCCCAACCCGGTTCCGATCGCCGATGTCACAACCACCACCACGCACAAGACGCTGCGCGGTCCCCGCGGCGGTCTGATCCTCGCGCGTGATGACGAGGAGCTCAATAAGAAATTCAATTCGCTGGTGTTCCCGGGAACTCAGGGTGGCCCCCTCATGCACGTCATTGCCGCCAAGGCAGTCGCATTCAAGGAGGCGCTTGAGCCAGGCTTCGTCGACTATCAGAAACAGGTAGTCCGAAATGCGCAGACCATGGCAGAGACGCTGATTGAGCGCGGCTACAAAATCGTCTCGGGAGGCACAGACAACCATCTTTTCCTCGTTGATCTTATTGACAAAGGTATAACGGGCAAAGATGCGGATGCGGCGCTGGATCGCGCGAACATAACGGTGAACAAAAACGCGGTGCCCAACGACCCGCGCTCGCCTTTTGTTACAAGCGGCCTGCGCATGGGCACACCTGCCATAACCACGCGCGGCATGAACGAGAAAGAGGCGAGGGAACTCACAGGCTGGATTGCCGACGTGCTGGACGATCTTGAAAACGACAAAGTTATTGCAGAGGTCAAGGCAAGAGTGCTGGCCTTGTGCGCGCGTTTTCCCGTATACGACCGCGTGATCTGATCGCGCCAGGTATGCATTATGCATTGTCCATTCTGCGCACATGAAGAGACCAAGGTAACGGACTCGCGCCTCGCGGGCGAGGGCCGCCAGGTGCGTAGGCGTCGCGAATGTCTTAAGTGCGAAGAGCGCTTTACCACCTTCGAAACAGCCGAGCTGGTCATGCCCCACCTGGTCAAGCAGGACGGGACGCGCGAGCCTTTCGACGAAGCGAAGCTGCGCAGAGGCATCGTGCGCGCGCTGGAGAAGCGGCCTGTCAGCACGGAGGACATTGAGGCGCTGATCATGCGCATCGTTCATCGCCTGTCCGTGGTAGGTGAGCGCGAACTCGCCTCGCGCCAGCTTGGCGAATGGGTGATGGAAGAGCTGCGCGACCTGGATGAGATCGCCTACGTGCGTTTCGCCTCGGTCTACCGGCGTTTTCAGGACGTCGAAGCATTCCGGCAGGAAATCGAGCGGCTGAAGGAGCCGCTGAGCGCTGAGGTAAGGCGGCGCCAGATGTCGCTGCTCGGTGACACAAGCGAGGGCGCCGCAAAAGCTGGCCGCAAGCGGCGCTGACTAAACCCATCATGTTCACCGATACAGACCGCGAAATGATGCGTGAGGCCCTCGCGCTGGCCAGTAGGGGCATGTACACCACGCACCCCAATCCGCGCGTCGGCTGCGTTCTCGCATCGGGTTCCACAATAGTCGGACGCGGATTTCACGCGCGCGCGGGTGGGCCTCACGCGGAGATCGAAGCGCTTGAGGTCGCGGGTGCCGCGGCCAAAGGCGCGACAGCCTACGTGACGCTGGAGCCTTGCTGTCATCATGGCCGGACAGGGCCCTGCTCGGAAGCGCTGATCAAAGCAGGCGTGGCCCGCGTGGTTTACGCAAGCGATGATCCCA
>JABDLF010000090.1 GCA_013003115.1 Gammaproteobacteria bacterium | reverse complement strand
CTACTCGGGTTTTGACGGTGACCGGCAATGAGACGCGCTCGCGCATGGCCTGCACGCATTCGGCAACCAGCGCTGGCTCCGCCATCAGGCAGGCGCCAAATCTCCCCGACTGCACGCGATCGCTTGGACACCCAACATTCAGATTGATCTCGAGGTAGCCGGCAGCCTCACCCAATGCAGCAGCTTTCGCCAGCAGAGCAGCGTCGCTGCCGCCCACCTGCAAAGCAACCGGGTGCTCTGCCGGGTCAAAGGCCAGCAGATGATCGGGATCGCCATGGGTGAGCGCCGCGGCCGTGACCATTTCGGTATACAGCAAGGTGTGACGTGTGAGCTGCCGCATGAAATACCGGCAGTGCCTGTCCGTCCAGTCCATCATCGGTGCCACGCAGAAGCGCCGGTCGACGTTTACGCACCTCTGATTAGTCGATCTTGAAACGTTGGGTAGCGTCAAATGCCCAATTGCGTCTCAGCAATCAGAAAATCGACGACCGCGTTCAATGCTTCCCGGTGGCTGGCACCGTCCGACTTTGCTTTTTCGAACACGGCTACCTGGCGATGCGCACTGGTTCCGCGACTCAGGATGCCGCGCAGACTCTCAATTTCCCGGACGCAGTCCCGGCTTACGGCGTCCTCGTGGATCAGCTCTATAAGCTCATCGAGCATCTGGTCGTGCGGCACGACTTTGCCCTTGCCAAAATCCACGAGGCCTTCGTCGAAGCTGTACCGCATTGCGCGCCAGCGGTTCTCCATTATCAGCATGTTGGCATACTCGCGCCAACGCTGGTTATTTCGGCGCAGGCGCCACAGCATCGAGAGTATGCAAACCGTCATTGCGGCGAGTGCCACAGCGTCGTCAAGACGCGTGCAGATGTCCGTGATACGCGATTCAAGGGTCGGATAACGCGCGCTCAGGCGCATGTCCCACCAGATTTTCGTGGGGTCGTCGAGAATTCCTGCGTCCTTCATAATTTCAAGGTGTCGCTCGTACTCGCGGTAGCTTGCAAATCGCTCGGGCAGCCCCGTCCTCGGCAGGGCGTCGAACACGGTAAGCCGATAGGATTTCAGTCCCGTGTTCTGCCCCTCCCAGAAAGGCGAAGAACAGCTCAGGGCAAGAAGGTGAGGTAAAAAGTAAGCAAACTGGTTCAGCAGATCGATGCGCAGATCATTGTCAGCAATGCCGACATGCACGTGCATGCCACAGATCAGTAGCCTGCGAGCCGCCGCCTGCATCTCTTTGGTCAGAGCATCGTAGCGCTCTTTGTCGGTGTGCTTTTGCTGATACCAGACGGCAAAGGGATGAGTAGAGGCAGCGATGGGCGCCAGACCATAGTTGTCCGCGACCTCCGCGATGCCCCTTCTGAGCCGCGCGAGTTCCCTGCGCGCCTCCTGAACATTATTGCAGACGCGGGTCCCGACCTCGATCTGTGCACGGAGAAACTCCGGGGCAACCTGCCCTTCGAGCCTGCTCTGCGCTTCCTTCATCATTTCTGCCGGCGGGTCAGTGGCAAGGTCACGGGTTACCTTATCAACAAGAAGGTATTCTTCTTCCATGCCTATGGTGAATGCGGGCTCTGGCACGGCCATCGCGCTTACTCCATTTCTAGAATCTGGTACAAATCCGGGTCAGCCAGGATTGGCGCAAGAACATCGCCCAGGTGGCCGGCCCACTCCGTCACACCCTCATCACTGTCTATCAGATCCTGCCGGATTTCAATGGACACATTGGGGAGACCACGGGTTTCGGCATGATTATCCACCGTGAAGTCGTGGGGGTCACGCCCGGAATAAGGCTCATTATCACCCACGCAGTCATCGCCAACGCGCTTTCGCATGCCGCCGATCAAAGGCGTCGGGATGCGCGGGTCCTTGTCCCAGAGGACGCCAATTTTCCAGTGCCGGGCCCTGCCCGCGAACATTGGCGTGAAGCTGTGAATCGAGACAATCGCCGGATACACCCCGGACGACAGCGCCGCCTCGATCTCAGCGGAGATAGCCTCGTGATACGGCTCGTAGAAACTGATCACGCGTGCAATCCGGGCCTCTTTGCTCAGACCCTGGTTGCCGGGCACCATGATTCCGTCGCTGATCTCCGGAAATGCAGTCGGATCGTCCAGCTTTCGATTGTAGTCAACGATGAGCCTGGAATAGCCGGCAAGTACCGCAGTGGCATCAAACCGCGCCGCCAGCAGGCGTGTCACCGCACCTGCGCCGATATCCCAGGCGATGTGCCGATCGAGGGCGAGGTCGTCAAGCCCAAGTTTGTTCATGGCGGCAGGGAAACTGCGGCTTGCGTGATCGCAAACCAGCAGCACCTTTGAATCGCTCTCCGGGTTCAAAACCTCTACAGGAGGCGGATCCTCGGGCCCGATAAGTGGGTAGTTCTTGTTGGCATCGAAGCGCTTCGTGCTGAGCATGAGGGTGCGGGGGTCAGGAGTGATCCACTAAAAAAACAGCCGCCTATCTTACACTACCGAGACGCCGACGAGGACGCTGTTCAGAGCTGAATCACCTTAAGCGACGGCGGCCTGCCAGCGAATGTCTCGCGGCCCCGGACCGGTGCCGGCCTGGCGAAATAGTAGCCCTGGCCGTAGTCAACGCCTATGGACCTGAGCTTGTCCCGCGCAGCCGCATCCTCGACCCCCTCCGCTACGGTCTTTACGCGCAGCACGTGGCCAATCTGATTAAAGGCATCAATAAAACTGCGATCGATGTCGTCGGCAGTCATATTCATCGTAAATTGCCGGTCGATCTTGAGGTAATCCACAGGCAGGCTCTTGAGGTAGGCAAACGAAGACAATCCGCTGCCAAAATCATCAAGTGAAAACAGGCAACCCAGACGCTTAAGCTCGTTCATGAAATGCATGACCTGCTGGAGGTTGGCAATGGCGGCGGTCTCGGTAAGCTCAAAACACACGGCCCCCGGGCTCAACTCGTAGCGTCTGATTTCCTCGCGAACATAGTCGAGGAAGCTTTCATCGCTGAGGGAAGTCCCGGACAGATTTATCGCGAGCGTATACGGCTCTGTGTCAACCATGTCGCGATGATGCGCAAGCTTTGACAGCGCGTGATTGACTACCCACCGGTCTATCTGGGGCATGAGGTTATAGCGCTCGGCCGCCGGAATAAACGCGTCGGGTGGTATGAGCTTGCCGTCTGCATCAAGCATCCTGAGCAAAAGCTCGAAGTGCCTCGGCGCGCTCTCGCCGCCACTGAGTGAAACGATGGGCTGAAAATATGTGACGAGCCTGTCTTCCTCAAATGCCTTGGTAATCCGGGACACCCACTGCATTTCCATATGGCGCGCCGGCGCCTCGCCTTCCCTGTAAACGTGCACGCGATTGCGCCCCATATCCTTGGCGGAATAGCATGCGACATCGGCTGCGCTCATCACCGAATTGGAACAGTCGCTTTCGTGAGTGATGCTGACCACGCCGATGCTGACGGTCGTGTCAAAAGCCCGGTCATTCCAGACAAAGCGCTTTTCATTTACCGCCTGACGGAGATCTTCGGCTATGGAGTAGGCGCGCTCTGGCGGGCAGTTTTTGAGCAGGACACTGAACTCGTCCCCGCCGAGGCGCGCCAGGGTGTCGGATGCCCTGATTTTCTGCTTGAGCACGCGGGTTATCTGCTTGAGAAGCTGATCGCCGGCCGTATGCCCGCAGGTGTCATTGACGACTTTAAACTGATCGAGATCAAGGTACAGCAGGTTGTGAGTGATACTCGTATTCTTTGCTACCTGATCAAGCGAATCGTTGAGGCGGTTTTCAAATTCTCGCCGATTGATCAGGCCGGTCAGGGCATCATGGCTCGCCTGGTGCGACAACTGCTGCTGCAGGCTGCGAGCCTTGCTGACATCATGAAAAACCATTACCGCGCCGATGACCTTGCCAGCACGGTCACGGATTGGTGCTGACGACTCCTGGATCGCTATTTTTTCGCCGGCCCGGCTGACCAGCATAGTTGGCTCGCTCATGCTCACCACCCGACCCTCTCTCAGCGATCGGCTTAGCGGGTTTTCCACAAGCTGGCCGGTCTCCTCGTGCAATATCTGGAAGACCTTGGAAATAGGCAGGCCCATCGCGGCACGTTCATCCCAGCCTGTCAGTTGTTCGGCGACCGGGTTCATGTAGTCCACGGTGCCGTGTGAATCGGTCGTAATCACGGCGTCGCCAATGGACTCGAGCGTGACCTGCGCGCGCTCTTTTTCCTGCTCAAGCACCTTAACGAGGTCTTGCTGCGTCTGCACGGAGCGGTGCCTGTCAAGGGCGATGCCGGCGAGATAGGCGGCCATCTGTAAAATGCCCAACTGTTCGCGCAGGGGCTCACAGCTCTCTTCAAAAGTCAGCACAAAGGTGCCGAGCACAGAGCCATCGAGCGCAGTAATGGGATGAGACCAACAGGCGCCGATGGAAAACTCATCTGCAAGGTCCCGCAGTGCTGCCCATCGGCTGTCGGCGCGGGTGTCGGTTACATACACCGGTTCGCCGGTCCGGGCCGCGACGCCGCACGAGCCCAGCTCCTCTTCGGCGCTGACCCCGTCCAGCCTTTCGCGAAGTGATTCGGGTACGCTCGGGCCGGCAAGAAACCTCACTTGCCCCATTTCCAGTATTTTCACGCTCCCCACCGAATCCGGAACCAGGCTTTCAATATCGGTGCACAGCGTATCCAGCAGTGCTTCCAGCCGGACGCTCTTGGCGACCGCCTCGAGGGTCCGCCTCTGAGTGGCCAGCAAATCGGTCATGCGCCTTGCTTCGGTGATATCCCGCGCAACACCATCAACGCCCGTGACATGACCATCATCATCGCGTATTGGCGACAGGCTGGCCTCGATCCAGCGCACCTGGTCAGTGGCTGAACGAATCTGAAAATTCAATGCCTCCGAGCGTCCCTGTTCGCGCACGCGACTATACGCCGCGCTGAAGTTGCGACGGTCTCTCGGAATAACGCTTGCTTTGAGAAGCTCTGAGTCTTCGTAGAGATCCTGTTCAGAGTAGCCCCATATCTTTCGCCACGCCGGACTGACGTAGCGGATTTCAGGCTCCTCGTCACCGCGAAACACAGCGCTCCAGAAACACTGCGGACTGCTCGCGGCGATCCGCTCAAATTCCTCCAGCGCTTTGGTGCGCTCAAACTCGACGCGCTTGCGTTCGGTAATATCTGTGAGCGTGCCTTCGAACGCGACTACCTGCGCTTCGGCATTGCGCACAGCCCGGGCATTTTCGAGGACCACAATGTGCTCGCCATTCTTGCCCAGCAAGGTAAGTTCGGCATTGCGTACCTGGCCCTCGGCTTGCTGAATCGTCGTGATTCGCTGGCGCTCTTCAGGGTCGGCATAAAGATCGTGTGCGTTGACCTTGCGCAGCTCAGACTCACTCGCATAACCGAGCATCTTCACCAACGCCGGGTTTGCGGCGAGAATCTGGCCTTCCGGGGTGCTGCGGTAAACACCGTCCAGCACCGTGTCGAACAATTCTCGGAAGCGGTTTTCGCTTTTCTTCAGCGACTGCGCAGAGAGATAGCGCGAAACTGCAAGCCCTGCAAGATGTGATACGCGGTTTACTACCTCAAAATCCGCCTCGCTCGGATGCCTTGGCTTGTCGAGATAAACACCGATGGTGCCTTTTACATGCTCCCCACCAGTGAGTATCGGGCTTGACCAGGTCGCAGCAAAGCCCTGCTCGAGCAACAGCCCGTGAAGTCGCGACCAGCAAGGGTCTGCTGCAACGTCGGGACATATGCTCTGTGCGCCGCGCAAGGCCGTGCGCGCACATGAGCCCATGCCCTCCTCCAGGCCCACCCTCTTGATGGCCGTTGCAAAAGCGTCGGACATCCCGGGAGCCGCGGCCAGCAGAAGGTGCTCCTCATCTTCATCGAGCAGCATCATTGCGCAGCGGGATCCGCCCACCGTCGCGTTGACAATATCAGCGAGGGCACCGAGAACCGCTTCCAGACTCGCATCGGCTGCCAGCAGCTCCAGCGCCCGTTTTTCGCCCGATGCCAGGAGTTCGCTACGCTTGCGATGCCTGATATTCGTGATGCTCCCCCGGATCAGGCGCTTGCCTGCCGCCGGAAGGCGAACCATTCTCACTTCGGCCGGAAACTCCCTGCCGCTGGCGTCGCAATGTAGCCATTCGAATACCGGGACCTCACCTTTCAAAGCGGCTTCTACGGACTCTCGCGCCCCACCATCAGAACTGCGGCCATCAGGTTGGAACTCCGGACTGACCTGCGCCGGTCCGACCCGCAGCATCTCCTCACGAGAGAGACCAAACATCTCGGCCGCTACGTCATTGACGTCAACGAAGCGTTTCGCATCGACATCGAATACGACGATAGCCTCGGGCGCGTTGTCAACCAGCGTTCTGAACCGCGCCTCGCTTTCTCTGAGCGCAGACTCCTGCCTGCGCCTCTCGGTTACGTTACGCAGGCTTAGAATGTAAATCGCCTTTTCGTCAATGACAGTCTTGCTTGCCGCTATAGCAATGGCGAAATTCTCGCCGTTTTTGTGCCGGCCGATTCCGTCACGCGATGCAGTCTCTGTAAAATTGGATTCACGCTCTCTGAGGAGCCTCTCCACATAATCGAGTGCGCTCGACTCGCGCGCGGCGGGTATCAGCAAAGAAATCTTTTTGCCTATAACTTCGCGCGCGCCGTAGCCAAAAGTCGATTCGGCAGTCGCATTGAAAGTTCGAATAGAACCATTTTCATCAAGAGTAATTATGCAGTCGGTGACATTCTGCATAATTGACCGAAACCGGGATTCGGTCTGTTCGAGATTGCGCCGATGCAGCTCTGTCAGCTCTTCTGACATCAGCTGGATCGAGCGATCCGTCATTCGCCGCTCCCGGTCTACCTCGTCATAGTAGGCGCCGACCAGTTCCAGTATTTTTTCGATGCATAGCTGCCCATCCGGAGCATTCTCCGTCGCTTTGCGGATCTGCCTGGCGAGCAGACGATGCATGTCAGGAGGCTTCTGCCAGCACCGTGATGGTCATAGTCTGATTGTGAAGCTCCGTGAACCCGGACTGCACGTGGGGACAAATCTCTCCGTAGCTGTAATAGCCAATCTGCATTGCTGTGCTACCAAGCTGTTCTGAAACCGCTTCAATTTCTTCTCCGGCGCGTTGCCCAAGAACCATTTTTCGACCGACACAGCTGACAAGGACGGCAAGCTTGCGGCCTTCCAGCTTCGCGTAATCGGCAACCCGGGCGGCCTCGCCAGCGCCGTCGATGAGCCTCTCGGAGTTCGCACGCATCAACTGTGCAGCAAAACCCTCGGGAACGTCGCCCGCGAATGTCATGCTCTGGGTCTCGTCGTCAACTGCCAGCACAGTTCGTACAATCTGGATGTCGCTGCTATCGGGGCTGGCTATCGCGAGCGGAAAAAGCAGGGCCGAACCCGGCAGGTTCGCCGCCTCCTCGCCCAGGTACTTCTTGTAGAGCGCCAGGGCCGGCTCGCCGTCAAGTTCAAAAAGCACGTTGCCCTCCGAGCGCGTAATCTCCCGGCGTGGCCCGAATGCATCCCAACCGCCAACCGAGCCATGACCCGTGCGGAGCCCTTTTCCATACAGTCCGACTGCCGCCACGCGGTGGCTCGCGGCCGGCGTACCGCACCCAACCAGCGTGCCCTCAAAGCGGTCTCCGTCGCCCGCGAGGCCGCCCGTTACGGGCAAATCATAGCCAACGACACTCGTAATGCCGCGAACCAGCTCACTGCCATTTACGTTGAGTCCGTCAGAAAAAATCAGAACGCACGCCAGGTTCTCATCATTGAGTTCTTCGGCGAGCTTCTCACCGGCGGAAAATGAATCTGCGGCATCATGGAGTTGCAGAGTCGCACTGCGAACTGTCGTGCTGTCAAACTGGATTGCCGTCGTTACTACGCTGTTGTCGTGGACGTCATTGCCCATGATCTCGCCTGCGGTCGTGCAGCCGACAAGCAGCGCCCCGGGGTACACCTCGCTCAGGCTGTTGAAGAAATTTTCGGAGGCAAGATAGTGCTTCGCTCCAAAGTAAAGAACGAGTTGAGGATTGGTTACCTCGTCGGAACCGGGTAAAACACTGCGGCCGTCCGCAAGACTAAAAATGGCTTGTTCGATTTTCAAGATGGGGCCCCTGCAATTTTGCTAAACACTATCGGAGTGCCCGACGCGCGCCTGGGCCCGATTGCCACAACCGCGTATCGACTGTCCGTTGGATGAGGTGTCCCTTACCTCGGCGCCTCGCGATGCGATACCGGTGATCGCGCGAGCCTGAGGGCATACTGTAGGGAATAAGGGCACGGCTTGATGTGCTGCATGTCACAAAGCGTTGTACGCAGCGGGCGCCGGGTTTTCGGTCAGCCAGAACGCGCGTTTAGCAACCCGGAGGAAGAACGACAGGAAAATAGCGGCAAGAAAATCGAACTTAGCAGCGGTTTCCCTTGTCTTTTGACATAATGTTGATGCTGAACTGCCGTGGGCCGGCGCGGTTCTTTCCGCCAGGACGCTATACTGATAAAGATGTCACACCCTTCTCAAGCGCTTTGTTTTCTGGCGGACCTGCGGGCGACGCTGGCAGTTTGCGCCGTCGTGGTTTTCGCCGGCACGGGCTGCACGACGTTCAGCCCGGCGACCTCAGCGGAGCCCGACTACTACATCGACGAATATGGAATGGTGCACACACCACAGCGGGACCTGAGTTCGGGGTCTTACCAGCTACGCCCCGCCTATGGCAGGTTCTCATCAGGCGGCGGCGTATTTGGCAGCCAGTTTTACGACCCGTTTTATGATCCGTTTCGTGATTCTTCATACGGTTATCGGTACGGATTTGGCTTTGACCCGCTTAATCTTTACCTGGGCTCACGGCACCCGTTCTATGCCCGCAGACCATTTGTACCAGGGTACTTTCGACCTCCGGTCTCGGGCCTGCCAGTCGCGCCGGTCACCAATCCTGCGCCTGGCTCTGGGGCGGCAAGCGGAGGCGAAATCCAGAGGGTCCCGCTGGCGTCACCTGCCAATATCATTCGCAGTGCGCCGGAACCGATCCTCCGTCCCGACCGAAGGGTTACAAGCGACGGCAGAGCAAGGCCAGTCAATAGCAGTCGGCCCACCTACGGCAGTCAGCCGCGGGCGACGCGACCCTCGCAGAGGCCAAGAACAGGACGCCCGGCACCCTCTCGCCCTCCGCCACCGAAGAGCAAGCCCAGAGTCATTGATCCCTAGCTTGTGTTGCGGGTTGGTCCGCGCGGCGCCTGAGTTTAACTCGCGGCCCGCCCGGCACGCTTGCGCTCATGCTCTTTCAGAAAGCGTTTTCGCAAGCGGATATGGCGTGGCGTTATCTCGACCAGCTCGTCGTCGTCGATGAATTCCATCGCCTGCTCGAGA
>JABDLF010000079.1 GCA_013003115.1 Gammaproteobacteria bacterium | reverse complement strand
ACCAGCAGTTTCTCGCCGCGCTGGGGAGAACTGTGCGCGACGCCCGAATAAACCAGGCGTGCCTCTTCGCGACCGGAAACAACTTCAATTGTATGACCCAGCGCCTCTTCCGCACGGTTCTTGAATTTTTTTGCCTTGCGCGCTTTTCTGAACGTGTTGGTCGCAACCACGCGAACGGTATCGGCGTGCATATCCCGAATACGCTGGCCAAATCTCTCCAGGCAGTCGATCGCACGCTCCTGAACCGCCTTGTCAATTGTGCCGTCGCTTTCAAGGCCAGCTGCCAGGCGCACCATTTCACGCATGCGATCGACGACAATCAGGCGCCCCGCCTCGAAGCGCGCAACTTTCATATGGAAGCTGTTTGAACCCAGGTCTATGGCGGCCATGATCTGGCTGCCAGCCTCTGGCTTGCCCGGTTGCGGGACTTTAGTTATTGCGCCGGGCTCTTTTGCGGTGCTCAACTGCAGGCGGCTGGCATTGAGGCGTTTTCAGACCGAAAATGACGAGCCGCAGCCACAGGTCGTCGCCGCCATCGGGTTGCGGATGATGAATCGCGCGCCCTCGAGATCATCCTGGAAGTCAATTTCAGCGCCCATGAGATATTGGAAGCTCATAGGGTCCACAAGCAGCGTCACGCCGGCATTTTTAATCTGCGTATCGCCTTCCTCGACGCTCTCGTCGAACGTAAACCCATATTGGAAACCCGAGCATCCGCCACCGCTGACGTAGACCCGCAGCTTGAGGTCGAAGTTATCCTCTTCCTCGATCAGCTGGAGAACCTTTGCGGCCGCGGCGTCGGTAAAAATGAGTGCCGGCGGTGGCACTTGCGAGCCGGTCTCTTGCGTAACTTTAGTCTGGTCCATAAAACTGTCCAGCCTCCTATTGCTCAAGCACCGGGCGCTGCTGCAGCGTCTCCGGGCTGGTGCTTTGGGCGTTGGTTTCGTAAATCGAAGTCGCGTGCTTGCTCGCCTCATGGATGAGCTTGCCGTTAACCTCGGCGCCGATCGCCATCTCAATGAGATTGTAGTAAACGTTGCCGATTACGCGTGCATTGGTACCGAGCTCTACCCTCTCCTTGGCCGAGACGTCCCCCTTCACGGTGCCGTTGAGAATCACGTGAGGGACACTCACGCTGCCCTCGACCATCCCGTCTTCGCTGATGCTGAGCACCGACGCGGAATCCGCCTCCGCTTCTATGTTGCCCTGGATCACACCGTCCACATGAAACCCACCACTGAACTGAATATCACCCTGGACCTTCGTATTCTGTCCGACCAGCGTATCTACCACAGTACTTCTGCGCTTCTTTCCACCAAACATTTATCGGCTCCTCGGCAACCAGCCGGAATTCAAGACGTCACCCAGTCGAATGACCTGGAAACGGCGGCCACGCCACGCGTGCGCGGATTTACCTCTACCTCGACCTTGCGCGGCGTGAATCCTTCCGGAAGCACAATCTCTCGCTCAAAGTCCTGAAAATATCGAAAATTGAACTGCAAGGGACCCTCTCCGCCTCCCCCGACCTCTGACAGCCCCAGGGAAACGGGTGTTCCGTCCAATTCACCCTCAATTACGAAGTTTACAACACCGTCTACCCGGCGATCATGTTTAATGGCCCTTATCAGAACCAGGCTGAGTCTGAATGATCGCACACCGTCCCCGGGGATGATCTCCAGCTCCTGAACCTGCAGACCGCTGCGGCCGTCCTCAGGCGAGACGATACCGCGATAAAACACCAGCTCCTCGCGCTGCGCCTGGATCTGCGCCTGCAGATCGGCGAGGGAGTCGTCGACCTGCTGGTAGGCCTCTTTATCCACCTGCCGGGAGGTTTCCAGAAGCGCGACCTGCGCCCGCAGCGCCGCATTCTCCTCCTCCTGCCCCGCCAACTGCTCTTCCAGGTCATCAAAACGAGCGCTGGCCTGAATCCAGTTGTAGCCACCCTGGATGCGACCAAATTCGAAAAGACCCCAGCCACCAAGGCATAGCAACACAATCAGGAGGATGAGAATGATGCGGGACCGAAGCGGCCGGTGGGAGCGAACAACTAGGCGGGAGTTCTGCATTCAAAGTCCGGTTTTCCGCGACATGGCGCGAGTCGGGATAAGCATGTTACTTGTGTGGCGAGTGAAAAAGAAGTCACCGGGCCGGCCTCTGGCATAATTCCGTGACCACGCGCGCAAAACCACAAGCAGGAAACGCTTATGCTGTTGGCCAGGTCTTTACACATCATCTTCATGGTTACGTGGTTCGCGGGGCTTTTCTATCTGCCCCGGCTTTTTATTTACCACGCAGAAACATCCGACAGCATCTCGCTGGAGCGTTTTCGAACCATGGAGCGCCGGCTTTTCGCGATCATGACTATTGGCGCTATCCTGACAATCGTTTTTGGCGCCTCATTGCTTTTTATCTGGCTGGAGCCGCTGCTGGGCCAGGGGTGGATGCAGCTGAAGCTGGTGCTGATCGCCGGGCTGATTGGCTACCACGGCTGGTGCTGGCAGATCATGCGCGCGATGCGTACCAACCCGCAGCTACACAGCGCGACCTGGCTGCGCTGGTTTAACGAGATTCCGGGCCTGTTTCTCGTGGCGGTCGTGCTTCTCGCCGTGTTCAAACCGTCTCTATGAGCTCTCTTCCTCGCGGCTTGACTGTTCCGTCCTGTCCTCGGGAAACAACTGCGGAGAAAATTCTTCGAGCGCGCGCTTGTAAACCTTGCGTTTAAAGAAAATCACGCGCTGCGGTGGATACCAGAAATCAACCCAGCGGTAACCATCAAATTCCGGCTTGTCACTCAGGTCAAACCGCAAACGGTCCTCGGGGGCCGCCAGCCTCAGCAAAAACCACCGCTGCTTCTGACCCACACACAGTGGCGAACTTTTCAGTCTCATGTAGCGCCGCGGCAGCCGGTAGCGCAGCCAGTCACGAGTCTGGCCAATGAGATTGACGTCCTCGGGTTTCAGCCCGATTTCTTCGTACAGCTCACGGTACATTGCCGCTTCAGGGTCTTCGTCCGGCCTGATGCCGCCCTGTGGGAACTGCCAGCCACGTCTGCCGACCCGGCGCGCCCAGAAGAGCTTGTCCGACTCGTTGGCGAGAATTATTCCAACGTTGGCCCGAAAGCCCTCTTCATCTATGGAATCTGGCATTGCGAAAAATCTCCGATGCACGGATTCTTTCACATGCAGGGATAAACCCCAAATTATCGGACCCCGACTGGTGAGCGTCGCCGATTCCGATTAACCTCAGCGCTTTAAGCGCGCACCTGGTGCTCTGAATCATGAGTCTCGCCCTGTTTGATCTTGACGATACGCTGCTCGACGGCGACAGCGACCGCCTGTGGACGGACTATCTTTTCGACCGGGGCATCCTGGATGCCAACCTGCATCGTGAAAAAATGGACGACTTTGATCGGCAGTACCATGCCGGTGCGCTCGACGCTGCACAGTACCTGTGCTTTTCTCTGGATCTGCTGAGTCAGATTCCGACAGGTGAGTTGCTCAGGCTTCGCGACGACTTTTTAAGAACCGTGATCTCACCAAGAATCTCTGCCGCGGCGAGGAGTCTGCTCGCAAAACACAGGTCTGCCGGACATACGCTCGTGATCATCACTCTGACTAATCGCTTTGTCAGCGAACCCATCGCGGCCGAACTCGGCGTGGATGCGCTGCTCGCGACGGTTCCCGAGATGTCCCACGGGCAGCTGACGGGACGTATTGTCGGCGAGCCCTGCTACCAGCTTGGCAAGATTGCGCATTTGCAAGCCTGGATGGAAAAGCGCGGCGAGAACCTCGATAACAGCTACTTCTATTCCGACTCCATGAACGACCTGCCGCTGCTGGAAGCCGTAAGCTGTCCCGTTGTTGTCAACCCGGATGCAACCCTGGAAAAAGTTGCCCGGACGCGAGGCTGGTTGATTATGAAGATGAACGCTGAGCGTCCGGAGCAGACCGGACCGTGACCAGGCAACCTGCCGCGGTGCTTTTAGCGGGCCTGGCTGTGTTAGCGGCCGGTGCCTTCATTTTGTCTGCATTCTCGGGCAGCGTTTCAATATCCGCGGCGGACGTGCTGAGTGTTTTTCGTGGCGAAGGCAGCGATGTCGCACGCACGGTCATTCTGGAGCTTCGCTTGCCAAGAGCGGCGGCGGCATTCGTCGTCGGCGGGCTGCTGGCACTTGCCGGCACGCTGATGCAGGTGCTGCTTCGAAACCCCCTTGCCGACCCCTACGTCCTTGGCGTTTCCGGCGGTGCCGCCGTCGCGGCTCTCCTCGCTATTGGCATGGGACTCGGCGCTATCTGGATAGACGCAGGGGCGTTCGCCGGTGCACTCACGATCAGCCTGCTGGTGTTCGGTCTGGCACACGGACCGGGCGGCTGGACAACCACCCGCCTGCTGCTCACCGGTATCGTGGTCGCCTCAGGCCTCGCCGCCATAATCAGCCTCCTTCTTGCGCTGGGCGACGATACAAGTCTGCGCGGGATGCTGTTCTGGCTGATGGGTGACCTGTCGCTGGCGGGCTGGCCGTTACGCAGCAGTGGTGTACTGGTGTTACTGGTGCTCCTGTTTTTTGTTCTGGCCCGCCCGCTCAACGTCCTCGCAGGTGGCGAGCAGCAAGCGGCGCTTCTGGGTGTCGCAGTCAAACCACTTCGAATTGCGCTTTTTGCATCGGCATCTCTGGCTACGGCGGTTGCCGTCACAACTGCCGGAAGCATCGGTTTTCTCGGCCTGGTAGTGCCGCATATGGTTCGGCTGGTTACGGGCTCGGATCATCGCAAGGTTATCCCTTGCGCGGTGCTGCTGGGCGGCAGCTTGCTCGTGCTCGCCGACGTGGCCGCCCGTACCGTCATGGCACCCCGGCAGCTGCCCGTTGGTGCGCTGACAGCGCTGATAGGCGTGCCCCTGTTTCTCTACCTGATGCAGCGCGCCCGACACGTGAACTGAGCGACGGTTACAATACTTTGACAGCGTGATGAATTCGCCGCGGAGGGATATATGCGAGCAAGCAAACGCCCGATAGAACAGCTACCCGAGCCATTGCCGGCCGAGCCCATGGCAATGCTTGGTACATGGCTTGCACAGGCAACCAGAGAGAAAATCAGCCCCAACCCCAACGCAATGACTCTGGCAACGGTTGACGCTAGCGTCTCGCCGCCCGAGCCTGATGCGCGCACCGTGCTGTGCAAGGATCTCGACACCGAGAATGGGATTATTGTTTTTTACAGCAACTATCATTCTGCCAAAGGACGCCAGCTTGACAGGGTAAGCTGCGCCACGGCCGTGTTTCACTGGGACGCTTACGATCTGCAGGCGCGTATCCGCGGACCGGTTACCCGCTGCCCTGTCGTGGAAAGCGACGACTACTTCAATTCGCGGCCGCTGCTCAGCCGCCTCGGCGCGTGGGCCAGTAAGCAAAGTCAGCCCGTGGCCAGCCGCGAAGCCCTCCTGCAGCAGCTTGAAGACATCAAGGCGCGCTTTGACATCAAGAATCCGCGTGATCCGGCCGAGGACAAGGTGATCCCGCGGCCGGAAAACTGGGGAGGTTACAGGCTGTGGGCCCGGAACGTGGAACTATGGATTGGTCAGAGGGGGCGGCTACACGAGCGCGGCAAATGGTGGCGAGAACTTACGCCCGAAGCTGACAAGATGATATCCGGGCCCTGGCAGTCGAGGCGCCTGCAGCCTTGATCGCCTGGTCAGGCGGATTCGCGATCAAAGGCTACGATATGGTCGGCCGCAAGCCTTATGCCGATTTGCGAGCCGACATCATGGTTGTGATGACTTGGCACCAGCGAGAACACTTTAGCGCCGCTTGGCAGTGACAAAGTGTAGAGGATATCGGCGCCGCGAAATGCCTTGTGACTCACCGTCGCTGCAAGCGGACTGTCGTCGTCATGCAGGATATCGTCGGGCCGCAAGAGCACATCAACCTCACTCCCCGCGGCGTAGTGTCGCGTCAGGCTACCCCTGACCTTGCCGATTTCAATTTCCACTTCGGTCGAACTCAGTACCGTGCCTGGTACAAACACACCCCTGCCTACAAAATCGGCCACGAAGCGTGTCGCCGGCTGATGATAGAGATTAAACGCACTGTCCCACTGTTCGAGCGCGCCGTTTCGCAGTACGCCAATCTGATCCGCAATGGCGAATGCCTCTTTCTGGTCATGCGTTACTAACAGCGCTGAGGTACCGCTTGCTTTCAGGAATTCGCGCAGATTTTCGCTGAGGCGAACCCGCAGTTCGACGTCCAGACTGGAAAAAGGCTCGTCCAGCATCAGCAGTCGTGGCCTGGGCGCAACGGCCCTCGCCAGA
>JABDLF010000108.1 GCA_013003115.1 Gammaproteobacteria bacterium | reverse complement strand
TTCGATCACATAGCGGATGTGCTGGTTATGCGCCTGCGTCTCGGCATTCAGTCTGCCCCTCTTGCGAAGCTGCTGGCGAATGCGCTCCAGGTGCAGCAAAGCCATGGATTGGGACGGGTAGTCATAGGCAGACTTCTTGTCGCCTTTCACCATCGCCGCGAGTCGATTGACATACTCAAGCTGCAGATTCTGCCGCTGGGTATTGATGTTGCCGCCTGCGTCCGCCGCAAACATGGCATCGTTCAAATCATCCATAAAGGTCGCAAGGTCATAGCGATTGCCATACAAACGCGAGTCGGTGATGCGTTTCATGGTTACCGGGTGGAGCAAGTGATCAAGCACGCCTTTTTGCATCGCAAGCGTCCACTCGTGCACTTTGGGATCTTCAGTAACCGAATAAAAATCAAAGCTGCGCCGCTGCTGCTGCAGGTGACTGATGAGCTCATTGGTGACCGGCACGGCGCCTGGTGCAAAAATGCGTTCATTCAGGACGGCCATGGCACGCTTCTGGTCATCGTAGCTGACTGGCGTGTAAGGCTTGTCTTGACTGCCGAGCCCGGCTGGCGTGCGATCAATATAAACGCCGCCGACATAGCGTGAGATCACGCCCGCCGAACGGGCGTACTCGGCCATCAGCACGAGGAACCCGTCGTGCAGCGACTGCCAGGTCTCTCCGGGCGCCGTGTAACGCGCAAGCATTGAATCGAGCATCGTGTCCGCGTGCCCCAGCCGGTTGGTCGCGTAATTGATCGCATCGCTGCTCAAGTCATAAATATTGACGCGCGGGTCAATAGCCTTGCCGGGGCTGCGCATGTCATCGGCATCGTTGCCAAAGGCCAGCGCGGGGTCCGTCGAGCGCTCCAAAATAGCCTCGAGCCGCGCCCTTTCGGCCGCAGCATCGGCAAGCGCCGGCGAGTAGCCGAACTCGATCGCCCAGTCGTCATACGCTCCGGGCGAGGTTGCGTAAAACAAAGTCTGGGGCGTGCCCGGCGGCGCTACGTTTACCGCCGGATAATCCATGACGGACCCGGCAAGACCGACGGCAGCCACACGCTCAGCGTCAAACGGCCGGTCAATTGTCTGCGTGGCCCGCATATTGTGATTAAGGCCCAGCGTGTGGCCGATTTCGTGCAGGATCAGGTAATACATGGAGTCATGCACCAGTTGTTGCGCCAATGCCGAATCCGCACCCGCCGCATTCAGCATCTGCTGCCCAAACATATTGCTGAGCTGTAACCCGTTGCCCAGTGAACAAAAACGTGCGGCCTGGTTACCGGTTGGCTCATGCCGTTGCCCGGCAATCTCCTGCAGCGCCGCGCGCGTGCGCAGCCGGTTGGTAAAGAAAGAAAACTCCAACATGATGTCCGCGCCCATGATCTGGCCCGTGCGCGGGTTGATGAAACTCGGGCCGTAGCCACCAAATGGCGGGTTGGGAGAAGTGGTCCAACGCAATACGTTGTAGCGAATATCGCCCGCATCCCAGTCAGCGTCGTCCGGCTGTACTTTTACCGCGACAGCATTTTTGAAACCGGCTTTCTCAAACGCCGGATTCCATGCGAGCGCCGCGTCGCGAACGAGATCCCGGAACTCGAGAGGCGTTGTGTTTTCAATCCAGAACGTGATGGGCTCGACCGGATCAGACAGCGCCGCCGAGGGGTCTTTCTTCACCAGGTGCCAGCGCGTAATCAGGTCGCGATAGGGCGCGGATTCGTGCGTCGTGAGATCCGTGACTCGCGACATAAAATAGCCAACCCTGTGATCGTCAGTTCGCGGCTCGAAGTCATTGTTCGGCATGGCAATAAAAGTGTGCTGCACCTCGATGCTGACAAAGCGACTATCGGTAATGTCCTCGCCCCCATAAACCACCGGGGCCGGGTTTTCGTATACGTATTCGGCGTTTACCGCAACATTGGCCGGGTAGTTACGCACCTTTGTAATCTTGTTGCGCTTCTCACTGAGATTGCCAAGGGCAAAGCCATCCTTCGGCTTGGCATCAGGATCGGGGGTCGGCTTTATCTGCAGCAGGTTTTCTTTAAGCAGCACGTCGTCGAGCTTGATCAGGATGTTGCCGCTGTTTTTGTCGGAAGCAATAATGTCCTGTACCGCCAGCACCGCGTGGCTGATGTTGGCATCGGCGCTGCGGCTCAGCGGACTATCCGGGTCGATATAAAATGAGGTGTTCTCCTCGACAAACTCGACCCTGTTGAAATGCCGCTTCAGCGAAAACACACTGTTGCCAATGTAAGCGCCACGAAAATGCCCCGCTTCCACAGGGCCATCCGTCGTATGGGCAAAATATATGTATTCCCGGTCCAGCTGCTCCGGCGAGACCATCATGTACAGGCTGCCATCCTTGCGGTCGGTATAGAGCGTAAAAAGCCCGTCGTGTCGGTCGCTGTTTGACGCAATCTCCGAGATCGTCTTTTCTTCTTTCTTCTCATCGGCTTTTTCAGCCGCCTGGCCAACGCCAGTTAAAATGCAGAATGCAAAAAGAAAGCTAATAGCAAAATGCGTCGTCCTGATAGCGCCCTGATACAGTTTCATAACGATCCCCGGTGTAAATCTGGTAGTAAAGCTGGGCTTAAAGACTAGCGCATCGCCAGCGTGAAGCAAGAAAAACTTTGACGCCTGAGCGCGCTTTGGCGGCATGCGCATGTCCCTGGGTGCGGTGTAAGCCGATCATGCACTACAAGACCCATACCTGAGAACACATCCATTTAAAATTTAGTCTCGTTTTCCGCTATCCTTCTGTAGGCCATGAAAAAATCACCGTCGATTAATAAAAAACCTGCTGTGCCTCCGGAGTAAACGGATGTCGAGTATCTTTACGGAGCTAAAGCGCCGCAACGTATTCCGCGTGGCGGTGGCCTATGTCGTCATTGGCTGGGTGCTCGCACAGGTGCTGGATTTGCTGGTGGAAGCCTTCGAGGCGCCGGGCTGGGTGCTGAAGATTTTCATCGCGCTGATGGTCATAGGCTTTTTGCCCGCGCTGGCCTTCAGCTGGGTCTACGAACTAACCCCGGAGGGCTTCAAGCGCGAAAGCGAGGTGGACCGCACCCGGTCCGTCACCGGGAACACGGCTCGCAAACTGGATGTGGTCACAATCGCTGCCGTGGTGATTGGCGCAGCTTTTGTTGGCTGGACACACTTTAGCGCTCAGGAATCAGTGCACCACAATGAGGAGGCCGGCTTCACTCAAACTGCAACTGATGGCTTGCCTGACGAAAGGTCGGTGGCCGTGTTGCCCTTCGTCAACATGTCTGCCAACCAGGATAACCAGTACTTCGCCGATGGCCTGACGGAGACCCTGCTGCATATGCTGGCCCAGGTGCGTGAGCTCAAAGTGGCAGCGCGTACGTCCAGCTTCGCATTTAAAGACCAGACAATCAGCATTGGCGAAATTGCCCGGGCACTGAATGTTTCCCATGTTCTTGAAGGCAGCGTACAGCGCTCAGGGGAGCGGGTGCGTATAACCGCCCAGCTCATCCGTGCCTCCGACGGTTTTCATATGTGGTCGGAGAATTACGATCGTATGCTGGATGACGTTTTTCGTATTCAGGACGAAATTGCCACCGATGTACGCGCAGCACTTTCCAGTTCTCTGCTGGGCGGCGATGGCAGTGCCAAAATCGAAAGCGTTGCCACCAATGACCTCGAAGCTTATGACCTGTATCTGCAGGCCCTGGCAGCACAGACCAGGGGCTCCTACGGGGCATTGCAGGAGGCTGAGCGGTTGTTGAAAAAAGCACTTGCGAAGGACGCCGATTTCCTCGAAGCCAGGACCGAGCTGGCGCTGGTCCTGTGGCATCAGTCGAGTACCGGGCTTATCCCACGAGACCAGGCCATAGAGCAGGGACAAGCGCTGACTGCGCAGGTGCTGCAGCGGCGTCCTCAGGATGTCCGGGCACGCTCGATACAGATTCTGATGGCTTCATTCAGAAAGTTCTTCGGTGGCGATATCGAAGGCGGGCTCAAAGAAATAGAAAGACTTGAACTGCTCACCCAGCAGGCGCCCTCCGAACCCCTGCCGCGGGAGTTTCTTGTGAAAATTTACAACCGCAATGAACGTGCGGATCAGGCCCTGCTGCAAATCAAGGTGCTGCTCGAAATCGACCCGCTCAACCCTGCCCACTACAACGAGCTTGGTATAGCCAAGATGCAACTCCGCGCATGGGACGAGGCGCGCGCATCATACCGCCGCTCCCTGGAACTTGAGCCGGGGCAGCCCAATACTTACATCTACCTGGCTAGGGTCGACATGCAGGTAGGAGATATCGTTGGCTTCGTGCGTAACCACGAGGCGGCCATGGTGCTGGATCCGGAGGATCATGAGTTGCCTGCCGAGCTGGCCGAGATTTTCTATCGCTACGGCCTCATCGAAATCGGTGACCGGTACAAGACAATGACCGATGCGCTGGCGCCCACCTCACCGGTGGCCCGCAAACTGGAACTGGAGAGAGCCATGGCCAGCGGCGAGTTTGAACTCGCAGAAAAACTGGCTCGGAATATGCTGCAGGATAATGTGGAGGATCGACAGGGCGCATGGACCAGGGCGGCACGAAGATTTTTTCGCCTAGCGGGTCGCAAGGGTGAGTATGCAGACGCGCTGAAATTCATGGAAACGCTGTACCCGGGGTTTACCGACCCGGCCACGCAGGATCTGCCATTCAACGTGATGTTTGCCAGGAACGCCGCACTGGGGCTGACTAAAGTCACGTTGCCGCCTGATGAGTTCCAGGCTTTCGTGGCGAGCCAGCTGGAATTCATGACAGAAACCCTGGGATTCGTTTTCGGCAAGGATCCGTTTTTTCAAGCAGAAATCCACGCGGCCAGGGGTGAGCGTGAGGCAGCCATTGATGTGCTTTTGCAGGAGGTTTTTTCCCAGCCGGAAACCAAGTTTCATTTTGTGCCGGCGGTGTTCTGGCAGCCGCACCTGGCGCCCTTGATAAGCGATCCGCGTATTCAGGCCGGCATCAGCGACTATGAGCAGCAGGCTTCGGCCAACCGTAACAAGCTGCTGGAGTATATGTTAGCTTCAAAAACTGACGCTCAGGACCGGTAGCCCTGCGCGCCTGCGATTGATTTTTATGTTGGGTGATATCGCCCACTTCAAAAGAACAATTACGAGACGCTGACAGTAAACGGCTATTCCATTATCGGCTCTGGCCATATCTGCCGGGACGACGAGAAAATCATTGACGACCCGATTTTCAGGGACATGGCTACTGTAGATTTGCCTGCCTCGTCATGTTGACTCCGATACTCTTTTGTCCCTGACACCCTTGAGAAAGGCAGAAATTAAAATGCGATCTCTGAGAATAGTATGCGTCGTAATGACCCTGGTAATCAGCAGCGCCTGCGGAATCGAACAGCCGAAAGCAGCTGGACCAAATCAAAAGGCCGGTATTGAGAGGCTGGACGGCTCACGTATTCCAGCGCAAGCGCTGACAGCGAAGATTGAGGCGCTGATGTCGGCAGCAAACGTGCAGGGCCTCGTTGTCGCCGTGCTCAACGACAACGAGCCGGTGTATGAGCGCGCTTTTGGTTTTGCTGACAAGCCGAATGCCAGGCCGCTCAGGCTTGAGACCGGGATCTATGGCGCGAGCCTGAGCAAGGCCGTCTTCGCGATGCTGGTAATGAAACTCGTCGGGCAGGGCCTGCTCGACCTCGATGAGCCGCTGCAAAAGTACGTCGATGCGCCGCTTTGTGAAAATACGGGCACGGACTGGCACGAAGATCTCACGGCGCTCTGTGACGACCCGCGCTACCGGGACATCACCGCACGCATGGCGCTGGCACATACGACAGGCATGCCTGGCTGGCGCTGGTTCGAGCCGGACCAGAAGCTACGCATCAAGTTCGAGCCGGGCGAGCGCTATTTTTATTCCGGCGAGGGCATGGTGTTTT
>JABDLF010000048.1 GCA_013003115.1 Gammaproteobacteria bacterium | reverse complement strand
TGCCTGGGCGCAACAGCGCGTGCCGCTGACGCTGGCCGAGGCCGAGGATCTGGCGCTCCACAATGAGCCCGGGCAGTCCGGACTCCTGGCGAGGGCCGAAGCGCTCGAAGAGCAGGCCGTGGCGGCGGGCCAGTTGCCCGATCCCGTCCTGCGTGTGGGGGTGGGCAATTTCCCCATAGAGTCCGGTGGCTTTTCGACCGAGGCGATGACCCAGGGCCAGCTCGGTATCCGCCAGTCATTCCCGCCCGGCAAAACCCGGTCGCTCAGTACCAGCAAATTTCAGTCCCTGTCTTCCGAGATGGCGCTGAATGCGGATGCACGTGCTCGCGACGTACTGACAGCCGCGCGCAACGCATGGCTCGAAACCTTCTACTGGGAGCGCGCACACGAAACCGTCAGTGATGCCCGCAAGTATTTTGAAGATCTTGTCGACGTCACACGATCACTGTATGGCGTCGGCAAGAAAGATCAGCAGGACGTGCTGCGGGCCGAACTCGAGCTGAGCCGGATCGATGACCGACTCATTGACATTGATCGACAGCGGCGGGCATCGCGCGCCGCCTTGTCTCAATGGTTGGGACGGGAGTCACTTCGCCCGCTGGCACAGAAGATGCCGGATTGGAGCAATGTTCCGGAGCTGCAGGCATTGATTGACGGCGTTGCGCGTCATCCGGCCATACTCGCGGCCGACGCGCGGGTTGCAGCGAATGATGCCAGTGTTCGACTGGCCGAAGAGCGATTCAAAGCCGGTTGGGCGGTTGATCTCAGTTATGGTTACCGAGATGGTTTACTGCCGAACGGCAGTCCGCGATCGGACTTCGTCAGTTTATCGGTCAGCGTTGATCTGCCGTTTTTCAAGAAAAACCGACAAGACCGAAGCTTTGCGGCCGCGTTGAGTGAGCGACGCGCGGCGGAGGATTCCAGGGAAGCAGAACAACGCAGGTTAACGAGCCGCCTTGAAGCAGAGTTGGCGCGCTGGCAGGAGTTGTCAAAGCGGATCGCACTTTACCAGCAGCGAATCCTGATCCAGACGGATAATCAATCCAACGCAGCACTCGCCGCATACCGAAGCGAAGCAGGCGACTTCGCAGACGTCATGCGCGCTGAAATTGACGCGCTGAATGCGCGCCTGGATTTCGAGCGCCTGCAGATTGAGCAGGCGCAAACCTACGCGGTTCTCGCCAACCTCGGAGGACTTTCCCCATGATTAACAAAATGAGCATAGCCGCAGGGCTGATCCTGGCGCTGGTGGCCGGCATCCTCCTTGGACGTTGGTGGCCGACGGACACTGCTACCGCTGATAGCGTCACGAGCGGAGAGCGCGAGATTGTTTACTGGCAAGCGCCGATGGATCCGAACTTTCGCCGCGATGAGCCCGGCAAGTCGCCGATGGGCATGGATCTCGTGCCTGTGTACGCGGACGAGGTGCAAGGCAGGGACCCGGCGCTCGTTTCGATCGACCCTTCGATTGTCAGCAATCTCGGCGTGCGAACGGCTCCCGTACAGTCCGGCCCCCTGTCGCGCCGCATCAACACGGTGGGCTACGTAGGCTTTGACGAAGAAACGATGCATCACGTTCACACGCGGGTGGATGGTTGGATCGAAAACCTTTCGGTGACGGCGATCGGAGACCCGGTAAAGCAGGGCCAGGTATTGTTCGAGCTGTACTCGCCGACCCTGGTGAACGCGCAGCAGGAGTACCTGTCCGTGCGGAAAAGCGGCAACAAGGCACTGCAGAATGCGTCTCGAGATCGGCTGATCGCTTTAGGCTTTACGCCCGCGGAGATTAAACGACTAAATTCTGAGCGCACCGTACGACAACGGATTCGCATCTTCGCAACTTCGGATGGCGTCGTTACCGATCTTGGCATTCGCGACGGCATGTACGTCACGCCGGCAACCGAGCTGATGTCCATTGCCAGTCTTGATCGCGTCTGGGTACAGGTTGAAGTTTTTGAGCGGCAGTCAGCGTGGGTCGAGGTGGGTCAGCGCGCCGAGGTGCAGCTCGACTACCGGCCCGGTGACCGCTGGCAGGGCACCGTCGACTACGTTTATCCTGCGCTCGATCAGCAAACACGAACGCTCAAAGTGCGCCTGCGATTCGATAACCCGACAGCCGCGTTGCTGCCCAACATGTTCGCCAACGTGACAATTTTTGGGACGCCAACTTCGCCCGTGGTGCACGTACCCCGGGAAGCATTGATTCGAGGCGGCCGGGTTAATCGTGTCGTGCTCGCCGAGGGCGGCGGTACCTTTCGTTCGCAGCCTGTCGTTGTCGGAATCGAATCGGGTGACCGCGTTGAAATCCGATCGGGGGTCGCGCCGGATGATCGCGTCGTGGTCTCAGGCCAATTCCTGATTGACTCCGAGTCCAACATCGACAGCGCCCTGATGCGAATGAACGCACCGCCGAATGGCTCGTCGGACACGATGGACCATTCGGACCAGGGCGCCATGGACCACGATGCCATGGACCACGATGCCATGGACCACGGTGCCATGGATCACGGTGCTATGGATCACTCAGGCCATGACGACATGGTTGACGAAGAGCCTGTTGACGAGCAACCCATGGATCACAGCATGCATGAAGACGGGGCGACCCGATGATTGCCGCGCTGATTCGCTGGTCGATCAAGAACCGCTTCCTGGTACTGCTGGCGACGGCATTCGTCATTGCGTGGGGCATCTTTTCACTGCGGCAAACGCCGATTGATGCGTTGCCGGACCTTTCTGATGTACAGGTCATCATCAAGACCTCGTTTCCCGGTCAGGCGCCGCAGGTCGTCGAAGATCAGGTTACCTATCCGCTGACGACCGCGATGCTGTCAGTGCCAAAGGCGGTCACGGTGCGTGGTTACTCGTTCTTCGGCGATTCTTTCGTCTACATTATTTTCGAGGACGGCACAGATCTCTATTGGGCGCGTTCGCGGGTGCTTGAATATCTGAGCCAGGTTGCCGGCGGGCTGCCCGACGGGGCAAAGCCGGCCCTTGGTCCGGACGCGACCGGTGTCGGCTGGGTCTACGAGTACGCGCTCGTCGATCGCAGCGGTCGCCATGATCTGTCGGAGCTGCGCAGCCTGCAGGACTGGTTCCTGAAATACGAGCTCCAGACCGTGCCGGGCGTGGCCGAGGTTGCGACCATCGGCGGGATGGTGCGGCAGTACCAGGTCGTCGTGGATCCCGACAGGCTTCGCGCATTTGGCATGCCCCTGGCCAGGGTTAAGACGGCTATCCAGGCCGGCAACCAGGAAGCTGGCGGTTCCGTTATCGAAATGGGGGAAGCCGAGTACATGGTTCGGTCCAGCGGTTACCTGCAGGGGCTGGATGACCTCGCGCAGGTACCGTTGGGTGTTGATGCTAACGGCACACCTATCGTGCTTTCCGATATCGCAGAGCTGCGGCTCGGACCGCAAATGCGGCGCGGGATTGCAGAACTAAACGGCGAGGGCGAGGTGGTGGGTGCCGTCGTCGTCATGCGCTGGGGCGAGAATGCGCTTGCAACCATCGATGCGGTCAAGGCACGTCTTGCCGACCTTGAGCGCGGCCTTCCCGAAGGCGTGGAAATCGTTCCCACCTACGATCGCTCGGCATTGATCGAACGTGCGGTTGATAACCTGCAGAGAAAACTGCTTGAGGAATTTCTCGTCGTGGCGCTGGTATGTGCAGCGTTTCTGTTTCACCTGCGCTCGTCTGTCGTTGTTATTCTGAGCTTGCCGGTGGGCATTCTTGTTGCTTTCATCGTAATGAGGCTGCAGGGACTCAATGCCAACATCATGTCGCTGGGTGGCATTGCGATTGCGATCGGCGCCATGGTCGATGCGGCGATCGTCATGATCGAAAACGTGCACAAGCACATCGAAAAAGAACCGCTGACGGATGAAAACCGCTGGCGCATTATCGGTGATGCTGCGAGCGAAGTAGGCGCACCGCTGTTTTTCTCGCTCCTGATCATCACGTTGAGCTTTCTGCCGGTGTTTACGCTGGAGGCGCAGGAAGGGCGCTTGTTTGCGCCGCTGGCTTATACCAAGACCTATGCGATGGCTGCGGCAGCGGGGCTTTCGATTACGCTGGTGCCGGTGCTGATGGGCTATTTCATCCGCGGTCGCGTCACGCCGGAGCATAAGAACCCGATCAACCGACTGCTGATCGCAGTGTACAAGCCGGTCATCCACCTGGTCATTCGCTTTCCAAAAATGACCCTCTTTGTCGCCGCTATTGTTGTCACGGTGGGCATGTGGCCGGCGACGAAACTGGGATCAGAGTTCATGCCGCCGCTCGATGAGGGCGACCTCATGTACATGCCGACGACCTATCCCGGCTTGTCCATCGACAAGGCGCGCGAACTTCTGCAGCAAACAGACAAGATGATTCGCACCGTGCCCGAGGTGAAAAGCGTGTTTGGCAAGATCGGCCGTGCGGAGACGGCGACGGATCCGGCGCCGCTGACAATGATCGAGACTGTAATTCAGTTCAAGCCACGGGAAGAGTGGCGACCGGGCATGACCGCGGACGGACTGCGCGCGGAACTCGACAGCATCGTCAAGGTCCCCGGTCTGACCAACGCCTGGGTCATGCCGATCAAGACCCGCATCGACATGCTGGCCACCGGCATCAAGACGCCGGTGGGCATCAAGGTGTCGGGGCCGGACCTCACGGTGATCGAGCGGATCGGCAAGGATCTCGAGCGGGTGCTGGCCGAAGTGCCGGGCACGGCATCGGTGTATTCCGAGCGCGTTGCGGGTGGCCGGTATGTGGACATCGACATCGATCGGCAGCGCGCTTCAAGGTACGGACTGAATATCAGCGACGTTCAGGACATCGTGCGCATTGCCGTGGGCGGTATGAACGTCACCCAGACCGTTGAGGGCCTGGAACGCTACCCGGTGAACGTACGCTACCCGCAGCGCGTACGAGATTCACTGGAGGAACTGCGCCTGCTGCCGATCGTGACGCCGCAGGGCGCGCGCATCGCGCTGGCGGATGTGGCGGACGTCAAGGTGGTGGACGGGCCGCCCATCATAAAGAGCGAAAATGCGCGGCTGAACGGCTGGAGCTATGTCGACATCGCGAGCCGCGACTTAGGTTCTTACGTCGCCGAGGCGCAGCGCACCGTTGCGGATAGCGTCGAACTGCCCGCCGGCTATTCTCTGGCATGGTCCGGGCAATATGAATACATGGTGCGGGCGAAGGAACGACTCTCCCTGGTCGGGCCGCTAACCCTCGCGATAATCGTCTTGCTGCTGTATCTCAACTTTCGGCGTTTCGCCGAGGTGGCGATCATCATGGGTACCCTGCCGATGGCGCTGATCGGCGGCATCTGGCTGTTGTACCTGCTCGACTACGATCTGTCGGTCGCGGTTGGCGTCGGTTTCATCGCCTTGGCAGGCGTCGCCGTCGAAATCGGTGTCGTGATGCTTGTCTATCTCAACCAGGCTATTCGGCGGCAAAAGGCAATCGCGGAATCGGAACGTCGCGCACTGACAAACGAAGACGTTCGCCAGGCTGTGATCGATGGTGCGCTGTTGCGAGTCAGGCCCATCATGATGACCGTTGCCGCGATCATTGCCGGCTTGTTGCCCATCATGCTCGGCGGCGGTACCGGCTCCGAAGTCATGCGGCGAATTGCGGCGCCAATGGTTGGCGGGATGGTCAGCGCCACCGTGCTGACGCTCATTGTTATCCCGGCCTTGTTCTTATTATGGCGAGGCCGTGGGGCTGTCCGCGCGAGGAGTGAATTGTGAGTGCCGTCTGGACCTGCCCGATGCACGCGGAAGTAAAGTCTGACCAGTCCGGCAGCTGCCCGCAGTGCGGAATGGCACTCGAGCGCGCTGACATCGGCGTGCAACGAATGCAATACACGTGCCCGATGCACCTGGAAGTTATCCGCGACAAACCTGGCAGTTGCCCTGTGTGTGGCATGGCGCTGGAGGCGACGGTGGTGAGTGCGGAGGAAGACACCTCTGAACTCGATGACATGACCCGTCGGTTCTGGGTAAGCGCCGTATTAACGCTGCCGTTGTTTGTGTACGCCATGGGCGAGATGCTCCCCGGACAACCGCTGGAGCACCTGTTGCCGGTCGCATGGGGCAAGTGGCTGCAGCTGTCGCTGGCCACGCCGGTCGTGCTGTGGGGCGGCTGGCCCTTCTTCGTGCGTGGCTGGCACTCGGTGCGCACGCTCAATCTCAACATGTTCACCCTGATTTCGCTGGGCGTTGGTGTTGCTTTCGTGTATTCGCTGGTTGCGACGGCATTTCCCGGTATTTTCCCCGATGCATTCCGCAATCACGCCGGAGAGGTTGCGCTCTACTACGAGGCAGCGGCGGTCATCACGACGCTCGTCCTGTTAGGTCAGGTGCTTGAGCTTAAGGCGCGAAGCCGGACGTCGGGCGCCATTCGCGCATTACTGGAACTGGCACCGCCAACCGCTCGGCGAGTTGCCGATGACGGCAACGAGGAAGAGGTCTCGCTTGACGACCTCGCTCGCGGCGACCGTCTGCGCGTGAGACCTGGCGAGAAAATCCCGGTCGACGGCAAAGTCATCGACGGACACAGTTCCGTTGACGAGTCCATGATCAGCGGCGAGCCGATGCCGGTTGAAAAGGCTGCCGGCGATGACGTCGTTGGCGGTACCGTGAACGGAACCGGCAGTTTAATTATCGAAGTGACGCAGATCGGCGACGACACCCTGTTGTCGCAGATCGTGCGCATGGTCGCCGAGGCACAGCGCAGTCGCGCCCCGATCCAGAGGCTGGCCGACCTCGTTGCGGCGTGGTTCGTGCCGTCTGTTGTCGTGACGGCTGTCGTGACCTTCGTGGTGTGGTCGATCTGGGGGCCGACGCCCGCGATGGCGTATGCGATTGTTAATGCAGTCGCAGTGTTAATCATCGCGTGTCCCTGTGCGCTCGGGCTCGCGACGCCAATGTCCATAATGGTCGGTACCGGTAAGGGCGCCCAGCACGGCATACTGATAAAAAATGCCGAAGCGCTCGAGACTTTCGAAAAGGTCGATACCGTCGTGATCGACAAGACCGGTACGCTGACGGTCGGCCGTCCCGAGCTGGTCATGATCGAGGCCGTCGATGACTTCGACGAAGATACTCTCCTGGGATTGGTCGCGTCGGTCGAGATAGCCAGCGAGCATCCGCTGGCACAGGCCATCGTCGCCGCTGCAGAGAAGCGTTCACTGAGCATAAGTTCCGCGACCGGTTTCGAATCGGTCACCGGCGAAGGTGCGAGCGCACGCGTTGGCGATGCGGTCGTGGCTATCGGTAACGGCAAGTTCATGCGCCGCCTTAACGCCGAGGACAAGTCGCTCGCTGAAGCAGCCGAGAAGTATCGTGACGAAGGCCAGACAGTGATGTTCGTCGCAGTCGACAACAAAGCTGCCGGCATTATCGGTGTGGCCGACCCCATCAAGGAATCGACTTCCCAGGCAATTGCCATGCTGCACGAGGCCGGGCTCAAGGTGGTGATGCTGACCGGCGACAGCCAAGGCACGGCAAATGCCGTTGCGCGCCAGATCGGCATAGATGAAGTGCATGCCGACGTCTCGCCGGAGGACAAGAATCGCGTCGTCCGGGAGCTGCAGGAAAACGGCGCTGTTGTCGCGATGGCCGGCGATGGCATCAACGATGCGCCGGCACTGGCGCAGGCAAACGTCGGCATCGCCATGGGCACCGGCACGGACGTGGCGATGGAAAGCGCCGGCGTGACGCTCGTGCGTGGCGATCTGCTCGGCGTCGCCAGGGCCCGCGAACTGAGTCGGCAGACCATGCGCAACATTCGCCAGAACCTGCTCTTTGCCTTCGCCTACAACACCGCAGGTATTCCCATCGCCGCCGGCGCACTCTACCCGGCTTTCGGCCTGTTGCTGAGCCCGATGATTGCCGCCGCAGCGATGAGTTTGAGCTCGGTATCGGTGATCGGCAATGCGCTGCGCCTGCGCAATATGGATCTTTGATGGTGTGAGTGGCCGGGCGATCGCCAACGAGGGCAAATGGCGAGGTTACGCTGCGTCATATTGCCAGTCGCTGTAATATAAGTCATCACGCAGCGAGTGCTCACCCCACAGGCACGTTGACTTTCAATCGCCTTAATCTGGAATTTCGATATGCAAAACTTCCGCTTCTTTTCTCTGATTTGGATTGCCCTGGTGTTGAGCGGCTGTACGGGCGTAGTTGAAACGGTTCAGGCACCACCGGGCGCCGATCAGTCGGTCGCCTACCCGCAGGCGGCGCGCAGCGATCACAAAGACATGTATTTTGGCGATTCCGTTGCAGACCCCTACCGCTGGATGGAAGATCTCGAAAGCCCGGAAGTCGCCGGGTTTGTGGCCGCGCAAAACGAAGTTGCGATTCCGTACCTTGCGAGCATCCCGGCGCGCGAGCGCATAGAAAAGCGCATCGACGAGCTCTGGAGCTACGAGAGCTATCGTCTGCCGGTGTCCGAGGGTGGTCGCTATTTCTATCGCCGCAACGACGGCACCCAGGATCAGGATGTTCTTTATGTGACGGACGACCTGTCTGCAGAGGGTCGCGTGCTGATCGATCCGAACACGTTTTCAGACGATGCCACGATTGCGCTTTCTGCTTTCTCGGTCAGCCCTGACGGTTCCCTGGTCGCGTATTCAACGTCCGACGGCGGCTCGGATTGGAAAACCTGGCATGTTCGCAATGTTGCTACGGGCGAAGACCTCGACGATCTCATCCAGGGCACAAAGTTTACGGGCGTGTCGTGGGATCGGGATTCGCAGGGTTTCTACTACAGCCGCTATCCCTGGCTTGATGGCGGTGCAGAGGGTGAGGCGGATGACAGCATGCAGGTGAAAATTTATCACCATGTTGTTGGCAAGCCGCAGTCGGCAGACAAAATGGTCTATGCAATTACCGATCACGACACGCGCAGCCCTTACGCGCAGCTCACGGAAGATGGCCGTTACCTGCTCATCTCCGCTTTTGATGGCTACCAGACTAACGGCCTTTACTACCGTGACCTGAGTGACCCGTCAGGAGAAGTGGTGCGTCTGTTCGATGACTGGGATGCGCTTTATTACTATCTCGGTAATGACGGCAGCCAGTTCTATCTCTACACCACCAGGGATGCGCCCAACGCGAGAGTTGTGAGTATCGACGTTGCTGATCCGAACGGCGGGCTCAGGGAAGTGGTCGCTGAGCAGGACGAGGCTCTGGAGGCCGCCAGCTATATCGGCGGCTACCTGGTTACCTCATACATCAAGGACGCGTATTCCAAAGTCAGCGTCTATCAGAGGGACGGCGAGAAGGTCAGAGACGTCGACATGCCCGGTATCGGCAGCGCCTACGGGTTTAGCGACAAGGCCAGCAGCACCGAGACATTCTTCGGATTTCAAAGTTACACCGTGCCGCCGAGCTTCTATCACTACGACGTGGCCTCCGGTGAGCGCGAGCTGTTTCGTGCAGCGAAAGTCGACGCAGACCTCGATGCTTTTGAGGTCACGCAGGTTTTCTATCGCTCCGCTGATGGCACGAAGGTGCCGATGTTCATCATCCACAGAAGCGACATCGAACTGAGTGGTGACAATCCAACGCTGCTGTACGGGTATGGTGGATTTAACGTCTCGCAGACGCCGAGATTTTCCGTATCCCGGACCGTGTGGATGGAGATGGGTGGCGTTATGGCCATTGCCAACCTGCGCGGCGGTGGCGAGTACGGGGAGGCTTGGCACGAGGCCGGCACCAGGCTACAGAAGCAAAATGTTTTTGACGACTTTATTGCCGCAGCGGAATACCTGGTCGACACGGGATACACATCGCCGAACAAGCTGGCAATTCAGGGCGGGTCTAACGGTGGCCTGCTGGTCGCTGCGGTGACGCTGCAGCGGCCTGAACTATTTGCCGCCACGCTGCCCGCCGTGGGCGTACTGGACATGCTTCGCTACCACACGGCGAGCGCCAATGCGCGCCAGTGGTCGTCCGACTACGGGCTGTCCGAGGTGGAGGAAGAGTACCGCGCGCTGCGCGCGTATTCGCCGGTGCACAACGTGGCGCAGGGTGTGTGCTATCCGCCGACGTTGATCACGACGGCGGATCGTGACGATCGCGTGGTGCCGTGGCACAGCTTCAAATGGGCTGCGGAAATGCAGCGCTCGCAGGGTTGCAATAATCCAATCCTGCTGAGAGTAGAAACGCGGGCCGGCCACGGCGCGGGCAAACCCCGCTGGATGATTATTGAAGATCTCGCCGATAAGTGGGCGTTTCTGGCGAAACATCTGGCAATGGAATGACGGGCCGATTCTTGTTTTATAAAGCATATAACCCCGCGTGCGTTTAACCCGGCAAGTTTTTGCCTGCTGATATTTTGCCCGTCACGACTTAAGCCGCGATTTCAGAGCGCGTAAACGACGCATTTTGCTGCCAGCGTGGGCAGGCCTCGTTGCGGACACGCCGACTCGGTATACTCCGACATCAACGCCATCACCTCTTCATTGGCGCTGAGGGCAAGTGAGGCAGTTCGGTGGAAAAGCAAGACCAAAAGCCGCGCACGTTTTTTCAGGAAATTCTTCGGCGTCATGTTTTTGGTGCCGCGGCGGCGTACGTGGTCGTGTCCTGGATCGTCATCCAGGTCCTGGATGTCCTCGCACCCGCATTTAACGCACCGGAATGGATCATCCGGGCTGTTACCACTGTCCTGATCCTCGCCTTTCCGCTTTTTATCGTGCTTGCCTGGGAGTTCAATACCACCCGCAAGGGGCTAAAGCGCACCACCGACGATCGCGATCAGGGAATTACGGCCACGAAGTGGTTCCGACGGGCCATCGTTGCGGCAATATCCATGGCATCCCTCGCGTCGATCTGGTGGGTTTGGCACAGTGGCGTTCTGACCGACCAGACTTTTGCTGACAAGGCTGAAAACCAGTTTCCGAAGGTGGTGGCCGTCGACACCCTGCGTGCATTTGCGGGCGGTGACAGTGAATGGCTCGGTGAGGGTGTCGCAAACCTCGTGCGGGACAATCTCTCGCAGTCGGAGTTTCTCCGGGTTATTTCCCTGCGCCGCTGGCGCGCTATATCGTCGGGATTAACACCGGACGAGTTGCCGGAGGCGGCTGCGGAGTCGGGCATACGCTACCTGGTGCAGGGCGAAATCATTGGTAATCGCAAGGGTCATGTCCTAACCGTCAGGCTGATCGATACCCGCGACGGGGAGCAGCTTGACGCGGAAACCTACGAGGTCGATGACGAGGGCTCCCTGTTTGACCGGGCTACGGCCATTGCGCAACGCACGCGTGCTGCGCTCAAGGTGCCGGTACAGGAGCGCGTGGATGTTTTCGCTGCCGATTTCGCAGCCGAGAACCCGGGCGCTTACCGTGCCTTTGTAGGTGCCCTGGATTACTGGGTTAATTTTGAATTCAGCAAGGCAGACCGGCTGCTGCGCGCGTCTTTGGAGTTGCAGCCTGATTACGCCATGGCGCGCTACTATCTCGCCTGGGTTCTGGCTGTGCAGGATCGGCATGAAGATGCACTTAGAGTTTTGTCGGAAGCCAGTCAGTCGGACAACCTCAATGCCCGTGATAAGCAGTACATCGATGCGCTGACCCTTTTCCTGGAGCGTGACGCGAAGTCCTCGGTGCTTGCCTACAATTCGCTGATCGAATCCTATCCGAGTGATACCGAGGCGCGCTATCTCCTGGCTGAGGCACTCGAGTTAGGGGGCGACTATAAGGGTGCACTCGGCGTCTATGGGAGCCTCAGCAAGCTGGAGCCCGAGATTTATCATGGCTGGAGCGGACTGGCCTATATAAATGTGCTTATGGGCAATTATGCGGCCGCCCGCCCGGCCATCGAGAAATTTGCGGCGCTCGCCCCGGACAATCCCAACGTGTATGTGCTGCGCGGAGACCTGAATCGCGCCGAGGGCAATTATGCGGCTGCTGTTTCTGACTATAAGACCGCTGTGGAGAAGGGACCGGAGTTGCAGGAGGCCATAGTGTCTCTCGGGCGCACCCAGTATTTGATGGGTGAGTTTAACGCGGCTGTTGAAACGCTGGATACCCTGATCAGGAATGAAGATGCCGTCCCGCGCTATCGCATAGAAGCGGCTTTTGCAGCCGGGGGCATGCTAAACGGCATGGGCCGGTTCCGGCAGCACATCGCCTATCTGGATCTGATTGACGCGCCCCTTCGATCTTCCGGGATTTTTATTTCCAAGGCGCTTACGGATAAAGCGCTTGCACTTCTTGCCATAGACGGTCCTGGCGACGAGGTTGCGGCTCTGATTGATGAGGCCATTGAGCTATGGGATGGTGTGCCAACGCGCTACCTGTTTGCGCGTGCATTACTCGAGCTGACACAGGGAAAACCTGCACTGGCCGAGGCGACCGCAGCAGAGATTCGCACCCACGCTTTGCCACCAGACGATCCTGATCGGACGGAAGAGATGGCAGCGGACTATCTTGCAGGGCGCGTCGCCATGGCGCGCGATGATCCGGCCGCGGCACTCGCCTTTTTTGAACGCGCTGCTGCTGCGGAAGGCCACCAGTATCGGCTCTATGCGCTCGGTCACGCTGACGCGCTCATCGCGAGCGGCGATACGAGCGGAGCCATTGGCGTGCTGGAACGAATTGTCGAAGGTCCTGATCCGCACGCGCCACGCTTCGACCTGGAACTTGATCGTTATATGGCTCGCCTCGCGCTGGCTAAGTGGCAGATGCAAAGTGGCGACGCAGGGCGCGCCGCCGTTATCACTGCAGAGCTGGCGGAGCACTGGGCGGAAGCCGACGAAGGCTTCGCCGGCGTGACCGAGCTACGGGCGCTGTCAAAGCGGTAAACACCAGAATTATGTTAACTCGCCGCCAAAAACTGGCGGCAGCACTGGAATCCTGCTGTCTCAGGATGCAAGATTGCCGAGGAATACTAATCATTCCGTGCACGCATACCGAAGTCCTAAAAAATAAGCGGGCGTGTGATGCACGGCGAAAAATAAAAACAGGTCAGGAGGGTTAGCTATGCGACGCATACTTTTGCTATCGGCATTGGTGCTGCTTGGAGCTACCGCAGTGGGTCACGCCGCACCATTCGTAAAAATTAAAATTCTGCAGCCGGCGACCGCAATCGATGACGGGTCTTCTTCAGATAACGGCAGCAGCGATGATTCGAGTGATGATCAGGGAGCGAACGGTGTGGTCAGGACGCTGAACAGCTTTTCCGGGTGGCCACTAACCATTCGCATGACCATGAGAAATGAGCTCGGCATTGCCTCAAGCCAGGGCAACCCTGGCGAGCCACCATTTTATTCGGGTAAGGGAAAGCCGGCTTTCGTGATTTTTCGTGATCCCGACGATTGCCTTGCCATGGATATCGGCGGGTGGAATTTTCCTGTGGGGGATGGATGTCCGCCTGAAGGTGATCCGCCCCCCCCTTCGGACGAAACCTATTTTGCCTTTATTCCGGATGTGGATGACATAGGCTTGCCAACCGGCGCGCAAGGCTTCAGTGATCGCATCGATTTCCTCGTAGACGCCACCTCGGGGCGCCAGAAAATATTGGGCGTCGATTTCGATGTCATGACGCCGGTTGAGTACGAGGTGGGCGCGCGCACGAGCTTTTTCGCGGCAACGCCGGAAGAGGAGATCAAGGACGGTTATGGATACGGGGCAGATGACGACATACCTGGCCTCGTTATACTCGCCAGGCACGGACCGGGAATCGCCTATCAACCCAATGGCGTAGCCAGGTCGCCGCTGGAACTTATTAATCTCGCGGGTTTCATTAATTCCGTGAGTTATGAGCTCAGCACACCAAAGAACCAGGTCGTGGTTACGGCACAAATGGTCGTGCCACCCTTTCTGATCGCACCAGTGGTAGTTGCAGATGACTCCTACGACGATGGCTCCGGAACGCCGGCAGTCTGGTGGCGCATCGACGGTTCGCCAACCGAAGTGCCGGCGTCGACCGCAACGGAAGACGTAGTTAGCGCCTTCAAGGGCTATCCAAACCTGGTTGATGATCAGCCTTACACCATCAGCGTTATGGCAGTGAGCGGGGAGGCACCAGATCGGGTCATTGATCAGAACGGCGATCAACAGATAACCCCTTATGACCTTCGCGCCATGGGCTACCAGGTCATATCACGTATGAAATCGGTAAGCGTCGAATTGTTTCCGGGCATAGCCTGCCACGGTGGTAGCGGTGAAAATACTGCCTATGCTGATTTAGATGGCGACGGCGTCGCACGCCTGGGCGACACGTGTCCTGCGGGTTCCGGGAGCGTTTCCAAACCACCCCGGTGAGTAGCAAGGTTTCCCCGGATAAAAACCCCGCTGTCGGCGGGATTTTTGTTTTTGTTTTCCCGCAGTGGAACACCTGATCGACGCGGGATACACATCGCCGATTAAGCTGGCAATTCAGGGCGGGTCTAATGGTGGCCTGCCGGTTGCTGCGGTTACGCTGCAGCGGCCTGAACTATTTGCCGCCACGCTGCCCGCTCAATCCAGAGACTTGCGAAATTTGAGTATGGCAATAAGCATGGTCAGCACCATGAATGCCAGCAGTGCAAGCACTTCGGGTGCCAGCGCTGCGATTTCCGCACCACGCAGCATGATTCCCCGAATGAGCCGCAGAAAATGTGTAAGAGGCAGAATCTCGGCGATGTATCGTGCGACAAGGGGCATGCCCTCGAAGGGAAACATGAACCCGGATAACAGAATGCTCGGCAGGAAGAAGAAAAACGTCATTTGCATTGCCTGGAACTGGTTTTTCGCTACCGCAGAAATCACCAGGCCCAGGGTGAGGTTGGCGCCGATAAAGAGCAGCGAAGCAAGATAAATATCGACAAGGCTGCCGTTGACAGGAACCTGGAACAGGAGCGCACCGAGGCCAAGAATAATCGTTACCTGGATAAGGCCGATGAGGATATAGGGCAGCACTTTTCCAATCATCAGTTCGGGCGTGCTCACCGGCGTCGTGATCAGCATCTCAAGGTTGCCGCGCTCACGTTCGCGTACGATAGCCACGGCGGTAAACAGAACCATAGTCATGGTCAGGATGACGCCGATCAGCCCGGGCACAATGTTCACCGCCGAACGCCGCTCAGGGTTGTAAAAGGCGCGCACTTCAAAGGTTGCTTTAGTCGCCACGGGGCCGGTGGCGGTATCGAGGCGCACAGGCATTCTGGCGAGCTGTTGCGCCGCGCCGAGAATGACCGGGTCACTGCCGTCGACGAGCAATTGAGCTGCAACGCGATCCCCTTGCTGCAGGCGGCGTTCAAAATCATGCGGGATAAAAATTCCAATGCTGACGATACCGTCACGCATTAGCTGTTCCAGCTCCTCTGCAGTCGCTCGCTCGGCAACGATATCGAGCACCTGTGATGCCTGTGCGTCCTGAATCATTGCACGTGAAAGTTGTGTCTGTGCCTGATCGGCGACTGCTGCGTGCAAATGGCGCACATCAGTATTGATGGCGTAGCCGAAAAGAATCATCTGCAGCATGGGGATGCCAATGATCATGCCGAAGGTCAGACGGTCACGGGTAAGCTGTTTCAGCTCTTTGCGAAAGATCGCGAGTATGCGTGTAGCGGAGATGATCAAGGGCGGGCCCCCGGGGTAGCCTGCTTAGGGCCACGCTGTTGTTTGCGGTAGCGACCTTGCGTTGCCGCAACGAAGACATCCTCCAGGGTTGCGGTGGTGAGCCTGGCACGGGCGTCAGGTGAGCGGCTCTTTAACGCAGACTGAACATGCACCAAAGGGGTTGTAACGGATTTGTTCATCAGCACTCGCAGGCGCACACCTAGCTGGGTGACGCTAAAGACGCCGTCCACAGCCAACAGTGCTTTGCGCGTGCGGTTGGGTTGCTCGGCCTCCACCTCAACGATGGTAGCGTCGATGTCTTCCTGCAACGTGCGCGGCGCACCTTGCGCGGCCACCATGCCGCGATCAAGGATAGCCAGGAAATGGCAGCGTTCCGCCTCATCCATGTAATGAGTAGAAACCACGATGGTGGTGCCCTGATCGACGAGATTGAAAAGTGTTTCCCAGAAATCCCGGCGGCTTTGCGGGTCTACCGCGCTCGTGGGCTCGTCAAGAAACAAAAGCTGGGGGCGATGAATGGTCGCGGCAGCAAGCGCCAGGCGCTGGCGCTGGCCCCCGCTCATGGTGCCGGCCCGCTGCCTGATCTGCTTTCCGAGGTCGAACACCTGCAGCAATGAGTCGATGCGCCCTTTGCGCTCGCGCCGCGGCAGGCTCTGAATCTCGGCCATAAAACTGAGGTTCTCGAGTACCGTCAGGTCCTCATAGAGAGAGAAGCGCTGCGTCATGTAGCCTATCTTGCGGCGCAGCGCTTCGGCCTGATCGGGTACGGAAAGGCCCAGCACCGATGCCGTGCCTTCGCTGGGCGTGAGCAGGCCACATAGCATGCGGATGGCGGTCGACTTGCCCGACCCGTTAGGCCCCAGCAGCCCATAGATGCTTGCCTCGGGGACGCTGAGATTAAGATGATCTACGGCGGTCAGGGTGCCGAATCGACGGGTCAGGTCATGGGTTTCGATGGCGGCAGCCACTGGCGCACTCAATCTTGAGTGGCCGAGCTCGACGGAAATTCCACCGTGACCGGGATGCCGCCAGCAAGGTGGGGGAGCTCCTCCTTCGCCACGAAATCGACTTTGGCAAGGTAGCTCAGTCTTCCGCGATCACGTTCGGTGAGTGCAAGGTAGGGGGTGAACGATGGATCGGCGCTGACCCAGCGCACGTTGGCATCGAAGGGATCGGTAATGCCGTCGACAAATATCTTCGCGGATGTGCCGCTGTTGACATGAACGCGGATTTTTTCAGGGACGTAAACGCGTGCGTAAGGGCGCCCGGCCAGCAACGTGGCAACCACGGCGCCGGCCGGCGGCCGCTCACCCAGCTGAAACGGAATGCTGTCTACGATGCCGTCCTGCGGCGCGTGGATTTCCAGGCGGCTTAAGTCAATTTGCGCTCTTTGCAGCACCGCCTCGGCGGCGGCCAGCGCCTGCCTCGCCTGCTCGAGCTCTTCGGCCGTTGTACCGGCCAGCAGCTCGTCCAGCGTGGCCTTGGCCGAATCGACCTCCGTGTTGGCCTGGTCACGACTTTCCAGCGCGATATCGAGACTTTCAGCGCTGGCGAGCTTGCGCGCGACGATGTCTCGCACGCGGTTCAGCTCACGCTGCCGAACCTTCAGCACCTGCCGCGCCCCCTTAAGTCGAACCTCAGCCTTCACGATCTCCTCGCGCCTGGGACCGCGCAGCATCTCATTGAGTTTCGCCAGCGCCTGATCTCGCCCGGCAGTGGCCTGGGCGACGTCAGATTTTCGGCGGCTCGCGTCGAGGCTGATCACCATCGCGCCTGCCGCGATGCGGTCTCCTTCGCGGACGGCTATTTCCGTGATGGGCTCGGCCAGATCAGCAACCAGCTCGACGCGGTCCCAGGCAAGCGTGCCGACCGCAGTATTGGTCGGCTCGTCGCTACTGCAGCTCGCGAGGGCGAAGCAGGCGAGGAGCAAGCCGCCTGAGTAAAATGCGCGGCGCGATTTGGCTGCGAGCCTGGGCTTTTGCATAGTTGTTTTTATGCCTTTGAATGTTGGGTCCATGGCGGCCGCCTCGCCAAAGTCTTGAATTCTAGCAAGTACCCGCGTTCCGAATAGGGGTTTCTCCTCAGCACGCTATGAGTATAAACCCGTCAAATTTTGGGTGGTTATCCGGATACCGGTCCCGGAACGCCGCGCGCAGACTTAATTCAGGATCAGCTTGAGGACGAAGGGAGTTGTCCGCTGACGATGGGGGTAGCGAACATGACCATCCAAATAGGAAACATAGCGATTAAATACGACGGACCGGGTTGCAGCCGGTCGTACTCGAACAAGTTTGCGTCTACTGTGGATCATTATCTGCAGGTGAGGAACGAGCGCAACGCGCATCAGTCAGAGATCGGATCAATCGTCCGGCGCTGGCTGGTTGCGCCGGCCATAGTGGGGATAATCGTCGGAGTGATGATCCAGTAGCGGCGCAACCGCGTAGCCAGCGTTCAGCTCAGGCGGCGGTCCTTGCGGATGCTGCTGCCGGCGGCGAACTTGAAGTGCTCCGGGCTGTCGATGGTCATGCCGGCGCCGCGGCGCGAAATATGCGCGACGATGGCCTTGCGACGCTTGATCTTGATCACCGGCTGCAGTCCGAGAACAAAAATGAGATCCACGAGCTGCCCGCGCGGAAGGTCGAGACCATCAGCTTCGACAAAAACGCCAGCGGGGCTGAGGTTGGCAGTTTTGCAGCGGCGAAGAGGCCCACTCGGGACCCTGAGGTAAACCCGGGTAACCGCTTTCTGACGGGTGTTAAGCCTGCGCTCCATTTAAATCTCTCCGCAATCTTTTATTTGTTATTTCGCTGGCTCCAGCGCTCTGCCGAAGTCATTCCGGCAAATAATGCATCGCCGTGAGTGTTTTTTACCCCTTTATAGAGACCGTGTCAGCGCGCTTTTTACAATAAGGTATCAGGCACCCTCGGAAATCGGCTTGCCGCTCGTTTTCCGGGGCGAAATCCACATCCTGATAACGGCGCGTACTACGACCGTCCCGTGGCGGTCTGTAACTTCCGTGGAAACCGGCAATTCGAAGGCGTCTCCGAAGACCACGGGGCCCGGAATGGTGGCGCTTGCCCGAAGGCTGGTCTTTGCCGGGGCCAGATACTCAACGGTCATACCCTTGGGTATCCAGCGCATTCCCCGGGGCATGGAGACCTCGGTCATGGTGCCTGCGGCCAGCTCACAGAGGTTGCAGATAGCGATGGCGTGAACCGTTCCTATGTGATTTCGCACCCGCCGGCGGTTCCTCATGGTGACCAGGGCCGCTCCGGGGCCCAGCTCGGCGAATCGAGGGGCTATGCTGGAGAAATAGGGTGCTCTGAGGCATACGAGCTTCGAAAACAACCACTTGCCCATGGGGAATCGGGCAAAGTTTCGGTACAATTCGAGAACTTTGGGAATACCAGGGTCAGTCATGTGGGCGTTGCTCCATTTAGGTTGGCCCGGCTGAACCGGGCGGACGGCCTGAATTGAGTCTGCATGACGATGTTCGGGCGCGGCAAGCATCGGCGACGATGATGCCGTGTTGCTGACCTTCCGGCCGGCTGGTGCGGACTGGTGAAGGTGGAGAAATTCCGTCGCGCAGGGGCGGACTCAAGGTCGGTGGGAAATGCGTATTTTTTAACGACCTGTCGAGGCTTTCCTGTTAAGCTTTTCTGTCAAATTTTTTATGGAGACCGAAATGTTCCGAAACCGTGTGGCAGCCGTCATGGCAGGCGCCTTGCTTGGCGTTTTGCCGATGCTGGCCCTCGCAGATCGCGAGGCGGCTCAAGAGTTGATTATCCAGGGTCGTTTTGACGAGGCTTTGCGCGAAATCAACACTTTGCTTGCGGCATCGCCGGACGATGCGGAACTTCGATTTCTTAAGGGCATCGCCTACGCAGAGCAGGGCGAAGACGATCTGGCGATAGAAGTTTTTGCCGGCCTCACGCAGGACTACCCCGAGCTTCCGGAGCCTTACAACAACCTTGCCGTATTGTTTGCGCAGCGCGGCGACTACGATAAGGCAAGAGAGTCTTTGCTCGCCGCCATCCAGACACACCCAAGTTATTCGACAGCGCATGAGAACCTGGGCGACCTGTACGCAAAGATGGCGGGCAATTCCTACAATCGTGCTTTGCAGGAGAATCAAAGCAACGACTCGGCGCGCGTTAAGCTCGCGAAAATGAATACGCTGTTTGCACCACCGTCGCAGGCTGTGGCGGCGACGCCCCCGCCCGCTACTTCGGTAGCTGCGGCCACGCCGACACCTCAGCAGGAAACTGTCAGTCAACAACCGCCGGCGACTGAGCCAGCAGTAGCGCAGCAAGCCGCCGTGACACCTGACCCTGTTTCCGAGCCGCCGGCGTCTGTTCAAAGCGAGCCGTCAGGGGCAAACATGCAGGCCGCGGCAAATGAAATTGCCGGGACCATCGGCAGCTGGTCGTCAGCCTGGTCGAGTCAGGACGTCGAGGCCTACCTGTCGTTTTATGCGTCAGATTTTCGCCCAACACGCGGCCTGTCGCGCAGCGCGTGGGTGGCCCAGCGACGTGAGCGTGTGGCTCGCCCACAGTTTATCCGGGTAACGGTAACCGACCTGTTTGTTGATGTCAGCAGCGCTAACACGGCTCGTGCGGTGTTTAAGCAGGACTACGCTTCACCAGGCTATGAAGACAGCGTAATAAAAACGCTGAATCTGACCAGAGAGGGTGGTGCGTGGAAAATCCAGCGAGAGGTTTCGAGGGCGCCATAAGTGCAATGCCGATTTTTATTGCTCGTTGCGGTTTTGTTCAGCCTGGTAAGTACTGCCGGCGCGGACATCGCCGATGCGCGGGCCGGGATGCCGAAAGACCCGGAAGCCCGGCTTGTCAGTGCGCTTGATCTGTTCAGCCTTGGTGAAGTAGACGGGGCCATACGGGAGTTGGAGCCCTTGGTTTCCGGCATGCCAAATTACCGCCTGGCGCACCTGGTTTATGGTGACCTTATGGCCGCGCGGGCGGGCGCGCCGCTGTCGCTGGAAGCATCCTCAGGCTTGCCGCGCGCCCTGGTCAATGACCTGCTTTCTGAGGCTCGTCAGCGCTGGCGTCAGAGCCAGTTTGACGTGGCCGACAAGGTGCCCGAGCAGTTGCTGCGTTTCGCGGCGAACCAGGCACACGCCGTTTTCGTCGACCTGGCGAGAAACAGACTCTTTCTTTTCAAAAACAATGCCGGAGAACCAGAACTGGTTGCCGACTATTACGTGTCGGGTGGCAAGAACGGCACGCGCAAACGAGTGCGCGGCGACCGCCGCACCCCGCTGGGTGTTTATTTCATTACCGAGCGTCTGCCGGGCGAAGCTTTACCCGACAAGTACGGTCCCATGGCATTTCCGGTGGACTATCCGAATGCCTGGGACAAGCGCAACGGGCGGACCGGCAGCGGGATCTGGCTGCATGGTGTATCCAGCGCGACCTACAGCAGGCCGCCACTGGACAGCGACGGCTGCGTTGCCCTGACCAACGAGCAGCTGATTGAAGTAGCGCCTAAGCTGTCTATCGGCACAACGCCGGTGATAATCGGCGAGAACCTGGTGTGGGAGGAGCGCGGCAGCCTGGTCTCCAGAAAGGCCGAAATCGAAGCAGCCATTGAGCAGTGGCGCAGCGACTGGGAAAGCAACGACGTCGAGGCCTATCTTGCCCACTATGCGGACGATTTTATCGGATCAGGGATGAACAAAAAGCAATGGTCTGACTACAAGCGCAGAGTGGCCGCAGGCAAAACGTTTATTGGTGTCGAACTCGACGATCTTGGTGTGCTGGGTTACCCCGACGAGCAGGACATGGTTGCGGTTACATTCAGCCAGGACTACCGCAGCAACAACTTTGAAGCGCGGGCGAGCAAGAGGCAGTTCTGGCGCAAGGCCAGCGACGGGCACTGGCGCATCGTCTTCGAAGGCCGATTCTGAAAAGATCGGGATAAAAAAAGCCGGTTTCAGCCGGCTTTTTTACAAGTGCCTTTAACGTCGACCGACTATCCACCGCTCGCTTCTTTCTGAGCCAGGTAGTCAGCAATCTTCAGAATCTCCTCGTAGCTTGTGATCTTGTCGCCATCAACGACATATTTGCCGTTAACCACCACGGTTGGCGTGCTGGTAATCCGATAGCGCCGGCCCAGGGATTCCGCCTTGCGCATCTGCGTATCCACCGCGAAAGAGTTGAAGGCCTGCTTGAATGCACTCTCATCCACGCCATAGTTTGCGAAGAAACCCGCCAGCTCATTTTCGCTGGTCATCGGTCTGCGATTAACGTGAAGTTCGCGAAAGAAAGGCATGTGGGTCTGATCCAGGATTCCCAGGGTTTCCGCAGTATAGAAAGCACGCGCATGCGTGCGAGCCGGGCTGTTGAACAACGCCGGGTAGCGCACAAACTGTACATAAGTAGCTTTCTGCGCATCCCACTTTTCCAGGAATGCTTCAAAGTTGTAGCAATGCGGGCAGCTATACATGAAGAACTCGGTAATCTCGATTTTGCCGGGCGCTGCGCTGGTTGGCTGTGCGGGACTCAACAGCGAATAGTGGTCGCCGACGCGATATGGTGCCGGGCCAGAGGGTTTTACCGGCGGGGTGACAGCGGCAGTTTCGGCAACAGGCTCGTCCTGCATCGGTGCTTCCTCTGCCTGTGCAACCACGATGTCTTCCGGCGGCGGCGCCTCATCGGTGGCCGCTACTTCCAAAGACACGGATTCCTGCGCGGCCGCCGCGAGTTGTTCTGCCTCATCGGCAGCAGCCTCGGCTGTTTCTGCCGCTTCTGCGGCGGCATCCTGCATTGCAGCCTGCGCACTCTGATCGGGACCCTGCTCGGCGCTGCAGCCCGCAGCGAATACAAACGCCATGGCGACAAACGCTGCAAGAAATGAAAAGTGGCCTCTGAAACTCTTGCTCATCTTTAAACCTCTGTAGTGAATTCCGTTAGCGGCCGGTCGGGCCGCCTTGACTGATGCGCTCAGCGCAGTCCCTCAATGTAGGACGCTACCGCGCGCATGTCCGAGTCGGACATACGGTCGGCAATATTGCGCATCATCTGGTTTTTATCTGACTTGCGCACCTGGTCGGCATAGGCCTTAAGCTGCAGATAGGTGTAGACCGCGTGTTGGCCAGCAAGTTTCGGGTACATCGTCAGTGGATTCCCTTTGCCAGCCGGGCCATGGCAGGCGATGCAGGCAGGCACACCCCGTGATGGGTTGCCGCCACGGTAAACACGCTCACCCGTCGCAACCAGCTCGGGATCAGCCATTCCGGGCGTTGTCTGCTGGGAAGCATAGTAGGCGGCGAGATCCTGCATGTCCGCGTCACTCAGACCCATGGCCATGGGCATCATCAGCGCGTTCTGGCGCTTGCCATCCTTGTAGGCCTGCAGCTGCAGCACGGTGTAGCTGGCGTGCTGGCCGGCGATTTTTGGCCACTCCGGGTTCACGCTGTTGCCATCAACGCCGTGGCATGCGGTACAGGTTGCCGATTTGGCTTTCCCTGCCTCAGCGTCGCCCTCCGCCGAAGCGTTGCTTTGCGCCAGCGTCAGGCTGGCCACGAGGCTTAAAAATAGTAGATTTCTCAATGCAATGCTCCGAACCTGCAGTTTCTGGTTTCCTTTGCCGGCGCGACTGCGCCGGATGCTTGCGACCGCCATGTTAAACTGCGCGGCGCTATTCGCAAGGGCGCATTGTACACCAAGCTTGCCTTTATCCGACCCGCTGAAGCTCGCGCAAAGACCATGACCCAGTTCCCGGATATCCGGTTTATCAAGAGCGCCCACAAGCCGCGTGACTTTCCCCCTGACTCAGGGCGTGAGGTCGCGTTTGCTGGTCGTTCCAACGCGGGCAAATCCAGTGCCATTAACACCATCGTGGCGAGGCGGGGCCTTGCCCGGACGAGCAAGACTCCGGGCCGTACCCAGCTGATCAACTTTTTTGGACTCGCTGATGATCAGCGGCTGGTCGACCTGCCAGGATACGGTTTCGCCCGTGTGCCGGCCGAGGTACGAAATCACTGGCGCGAGTTGATGCAGGATTATTTCGCTGGCCGCGGGTCGCTCGCCGGGGTGATGCTGATTGTGGATATTCGTCGCGGACTCGGAGAGTTCGATGGCCAGATGCTCGATTGGGCCATGGCCAGCGGCTGTCCAGTCCACATCTTGTTGACCAAGGCCGACAAGCTCAAGCGGGGTGGCGTTGCCAAGGCCGTCCACGAGACAGAAAAGGCGCTGGCCCGGGATTACGCGAGCACCGCACAGGCTACGCTGAGCCTGCAGGTCTTCTCATCGCTGAAAAACACGGGCGTTGATGACGCCCGCGAAGTGCTGCGCGAATGGCTGGTTTTCGGCGAATCGGGCGCATAAAAAAACCCCGGTGCAAACCTTGGTGTACACCGGGGTAATCCTCTCCCGGCGTGGGGACGCCGGGCTAGCTTGCCCGCCCAGGGAGGGGAGCGGGCGAGCGTTTGTAACGCTCAGAAAATAAGAGTGGCCCGGTGAGCAAAAGTTCCGCCGTCCGTCCGGCTGCTCATACCGCTCAATATGCGTGATTCAGTGCGCCTCATCCCAGTTCTTGCCGTATCCGGTGTCGACTTTTAAGGGCACTTTTAACTCCGCAGCGGACGACATTAGCGCGGCTATCTCTGTTGCCATGGTCCTGGCCTTCTTTTCATCGACCTCAAGCACAAGTTCATCGTGCACCTGCATCACCAGCCTGGCGGACCCAGGTTTCTCAGCCAGCCAGCTGTCGACCTTGATCATGGCGAGTTTGATCACGTCGGCAGCCGTTCCCTGCATTGGCGCGTTGATTGCGCTGCGCTCGGCATACTGGCGACGTTGGCTGTTGCGCGCGTTGATTTCGGGTAAATACAGCCTTCTTCCCAGAACCGTCTCGACATAGCCTTGTTCGCGCGCCTGCCTGCGCGTGTCGTCCATGTAGGCTTTGACGCCGGGATAGCGCTCGAAATAAAGCTCGACGTACTCGGCCGCCGATTCGCGACCGATACCAAGCTGGCGCGCCAGCCCAAAGGCCGACATGCCGTACATCAGGCCGAAATTGATCGCCTTTGCGGAGCGTCTCTGATCGTCGCTGACCTCATCAAGTTCAGCGCCGAAAACTTCAGCTGCGGTTGCACGATGGATGTCGAGATCCGCAGCGAAGGCGTCGAGAAGACCCTTGTCACCCGACAGATGCGCCATGATTCGCAGCTCTATCTGCGAGTAGTCCGCGGCCAGCAAAACCTTGCCCGGCGGCGCGATAAACGCCTGGCGGATGCGACGGCCTTGCGGCGTGCGGATCGGGATGTTCTGCAGGTTTGGGTCAGACGAAGACAGCCGGCCTGTGGCCGCAACTGCCTGATGATAAGACGTATGCACCCGCCCGGTCCTCGCATTGATTTGCCCCGGCAGCTTGTCGGTATAGGTTGATTTGAGCTTGCTAAGGCTGCGGTACTCGAGGATGAGCTTCGGCAGTTTGTATGATTCAGATAGCTCCTGCAGAACGTCTTCCGCAGTCGATGGCTGACCCTTCGGGGTCTTGCGAATAATCGGCAGGCCAAGCTTGTCGAAAAGAATCTCCTGAAGTTGCTTGGGCGATCCCAGGTTGAAGGGTCCGCCGGCTTCCTCGTGCGACTTTTTTTCCAGCTCCGCCATCTGGCTGGCAAGTTCGCGGCTTTGCTTTCCAAGCATGTCGCTGTCAATCAGAACGCCGAGATATTCCATCTTTTCGAGAACCGTGACGAGGGGTTGCTCGATGTCCCGATAAATTCCCTTCAGTGCCGGTGTCTCCTCGAGCTTCGGCCACAGCTTCTGATGCAGCCGCAGCGTTACGTCCGCATCTTCGGCGGCGTAGGGCCCGGCCTGTTCCAGCGGCACCTGGCTGAAACCGATCTGCTTGGCGCCTTTGCCCGCCACCTCTTCGTATTTCGTCGTTTTCATGCCAAGGTAATGGCCAGCCAGGGAGTCCATGTCGTGGCGACTGGCCGTGCTGTCGAGCACGTAGGACTCCAGCATGGTGTCGAACTCGATGCCGCGCAGTTCAATGCCGTGGTTTTTCAATACGTGCGCATCGTACTTAAGATGATGACCCAGCTTCTTGTGGCCGGCGTCCTCAAGCCAGGGCTTCAATGCCCCGAGAATCGCATCACGATCCAGCTGATCCGGTGCGCCGGGATAGTCGTGACGCAGCGGCAGGTACGCCGCTTTTCCCGTTTCCACAGCAAAAGATACGCCTACAATTTCTGCATCCATGTAGTTGAGGCTGGATGTTTCGGTGTCGAACGCCACCAGATCAGCCTTCAGGAGCCGCGTAAGCCAGGCATCGAATGCTTTCTGGTCCAGCAAAACCTCATAGTCGCCCTCATCAGCCGGGGGTGACTCAGCGTCCGGATGTCCCGTGCCTGCGCCGCTGCTGTCTTCGAGCTGACGCAGCAGTGTGTTGAGCTCAAGATGTTTGTAGATCTTTCGGAGTTTGTCTATGTTGGGCGCCGCGCGCGCGAGTTCCTCAGCGCCGACACCAAGCGAAAGGTCGCAAACGATCGTAGCGAGCTTGCGTGAAAGCTCCAGCTGCTTAAGATTGTCCCGCAGGCTTTCACCCACCTTGCCCGGGATTTCATCGGCGTGTTCAATAATACTGTCTGCGTCACCGTATTTTTTTAACCACTTGGCCGCAGTCTTGGGGCCCACTTTCGGGACGCCCGGGATGTTGTCCGAGCTGTCTCCAACGAGCGCGAGGTAGTCGATGATCTGTTCCGGCCCCACGTCAAATTTTTCTCTCACTCCCGCCGGGTCGAGAACCTGTCCGGTCATGGTGTTGACCAGCGTGACGCGCTCATCAACGAGCTGCGCCATGTCCTTGTCACCGGTGGATACAATGCAGCGCATGCCCGTCGCTGCTGCCTCACGTACCAAGGTGCCGATGACGTCATCGGCTTCCACGCCGTCGACGCGCAGGAGCGGCAACCCCATTGACTCAATGGCCTCGATAAGAGGCTCCACCTGTTCGCGCAGTTCGTCCGGCATCGGTGGGCGATTGGCTTTGTAATCAGCAAACATTTCGTCGCGAAAAGTCTTGCCCTTTGCGTCAAACACCACCGCTACGTGCTCCGGCTGATGCTCAGCCATAAGCTTGTTGAGCATATTCAGCACGCCATAAACGGCGCCCGTGGGCTGACCGGTCGAATTGGTGAGCGGCGGCAGCGCGTGAAATGCGCGGTAAAGGTACGAAGAACCGTCGACGAGGACAAAAGGCTTTTGCTTGCTCATTGATCTGGGAATTCAACTGCCGCCGCCTGTGGCAGTGGTCAGTTGTTCTTATCCTTTTTGTTTCCCACTTCTGCGGTTTCGTCGGCAGTGGTAGTCGGCGGTGATTCAACCTGCTCTGCTTTGACTGCCGGCATGTCCGTTTTTGCCGGGCCCGGCAGGTACAGCTGTCCTTTCTGCCCGCAGGCGGCCAGCAGAAACAGTGTCATGATAGTTAATCTGCGCAATCTCAATCTCCGCGCCCCAGGGATTTGCGAAGTATAGCGGTTGTGGCTACAAAGCTCAGTGCCTGCGCGGCAGGACGGCCACGGTAAGGCGCGCGACGCAGCTTAGCTGCTGTTTGTCGTTCTCGAGTTCAATGCCCCATACCTGGGTGCTCCGGCCAATGCGAAAAGGGCGTGCGGTGCCGGTGACCGTGCCTTCGCGAACGGCCCGCAGGTGGTTTGCATTAATGTCGAGCCCTACGCACATCGACGTCGCGGAATCGACGCAGAGATTTGCCGCTACGCTGCCAAGACTCTCTGCCAGGACTACCGAGACGCCGCCATGCAGCAGGCCGAATGGCTGGCGCGTTCGCTCATCGACAGGCACCGTGCCGCGCAGGAAGTCTGGACCAATTTCGGTGAGTCGTATGCCCAGATGCCCGTCGGCCGTCTGGCGCGCAAGGTCGTTGAGATGCTCAAGCAGCCCGGGCTCGGTGTAATCGTATTTTTCAAACCAGATAGTCATGGCGCTGTCCTTTAAAGCGAGTTGGCAGGGGTAAACGGTGTCATTTCAGCGCTTCGAGTTCGCTAACGACGCTTGCCCTGGTTTCGGCGACGGCATCAGTGATAGCTTGTATGGACTTTTGCGAATCGCCTAGCCCCTCCCAGTGGGCCTCCCAGGTTTTGAAGAGCCTTCCCGAGCTTTCCTGCACCGGCTTCGGCATTACCATGGCGAGATCTCGAATGACTGCGACAAAGCCCCACCCGGTAATGGGGTTGCCCTGCTCAGGGTCATTGCCGTAGTGCAGGTGGTCTGCGACCTGCTGAAGTTCTCCCAGCCGCACCAGCATCTCAAAGGCAGCATGCCGGACGTTGCGATTCATTTCAGTCTGTTCATTGCGCCACGTGTTGTAGCCGAGACCAGCAAGGGCGACTGCCAGGCTGATCAAGGCAACTGAATTGCGTCTGAGTTGCTCTCGGAAACTGTCATTTTTGCGCATCAAGGCCCTCCTGCTTTGCTACCATGGGCGCCCGGGCAATCAGCCCGAATCGAGGATACACCATGACGCGAGGACTGCTGGATGCGGTTGAGATTGAAACGGGATCGCGGCCCGGGGCCAGCGTAATCTGGCTGCATGGCCTCGGGGCCGATGGCAATGATTTCGAGCCGATAGTGCCGCAGCTGGACATTGAGGAAATCCCGATCAGGTTTGTTTTCCCGCACGCGCCCGTTCGGCCCGTGACGCTGAATGCGGGATTTCAGATGCGGGCCTGGTACGACATCGTCGGTATTGACCGCAGCTCGCCGCAGGATCGCGAGGGGATCATGCAAAGCCAGGCTGACGTGGCTGCGCTGATCAGGCGTGAAAACCAGCGCGGTGTAGAAACCTCAAACATCGTGCTTGCAGGCTTTTCTCAGGGTGGCGCGGTTGCGCTGTATACCGGTCTTCGCTATCCGGAGAAACTGGCCGGAATCATGGGGCTGTCCACGTACCTTCCGCATACGGAAGACACGGCTGACGAGCGCGTGAGCGTTAACCATGGCACTGAAATATTCATGGCACACGGCGTACACGATGATGTTGTAGCGCTTTCACTGGGCAGCGACAGCAAGGATGTTTTGCTTGATCTCGGATATGAGGTCACCTGGAAGACCTATCCTGTCGCGCACAACGTGGCCATGGAAGAAGTTACCGACATTCGCCGCTGGCTGGAAAAGGTGCTGGCTGGCAAGACCGATTAAAATTGAATTTTATTTCCAGGCTGGCGAACAGGCGTTTGGCTTGTCCGCACGGCCGGTTTACTGAAGGATAATTGTGGCCAGGATTAAACACATCGAGATCGCCGGCAGAAATGGCGAGCAGCTGAAGAAATTCTACGCGGAGCTTTTTGATTGGCAGATCGAACGCAAAGACGTATCCGGGTTCGACTACTACGACATCAAGACTGAACCGGGCGGCAAACCGACCGCCGGCATTCGGCATGAACCGGAAGGCAAGGCCGAGCTGGTTGTTTACATAGAAGTGGACGACCTGGAGAAAACGGTTGCCCGGGCGAAGAAGCTGAACGCAAACGTGCGCATTCCGCCAATGTTGTACGGCGAGCTCACTTTTGCACTGATTGAGGATCCTGAGGGCAACCCCATCGGTCTTACTCAGGCCTGACAGAGGCCCGACAGAGGCCTGACAGAGGCCTGACAGTGGTCCTACAGAGGCCCGCGTGTCCGCCGGCTCAGGAAAAGCGGCGCGAGAGCAGGTAAAAGACGGCGCCCGCAAATACAAGGCCAAGGCCTGCGAAGGCCTCCTGCGGCTTGTTTATCAGCACAAACACCAGTGTCCAGACGGTAACGGTCAGGTATATCAGCGGCGTTACAGGGTAGCCCACCACCCGGTAAGGTCTCGGCAGCGCAGGCTGGCGCCAGCGCAACACATAGACGCCGAGTACGGTTACAGAACTGCTGAGCGCGAGCGTGAAGCCCGCGAACACGAGTATCGACTCGAAGCTGGAAGAGAGGACAAAAATAATAGCCAGGCTCGACTGCAGGATGATAGCAACGGCCGGCAGGCCATCGCGGTTCTTTTTTGAGAGAAATCGCAGCGCACGAAAGTCCTCGCCGATTACCTGCAGCACGCGCGGTCCTGCAAGCGTCATGGCGCTAACCGTGGATATGAGCAGGAGCGCGAGCACGAGTCCGGTAAATCGACCGCCGATCGGGCCGAAAGCCGCTTCCGCGGCGATGTAGCCAATTTCGACCTGGCCGGTCATTGCCTCCATCGGCGCCACCCGCAAAAACACGAAGTTGAGTGCCAGGTAGAGCAGCATGACCAGCAATGTCCCGCTGAGCAGCACCCAGGGCAGATACTTTTGTGGGTTTTCAAATTCGCTGCTCAGGTAAGTCGCAGCGTTCCAGCCCGTGTAAGCATAGTTGACGTAGATCAGCGAAACCGCAAAGGCGCCACTCAGCAAAAGCGCGCCATCACCGCTTACGGGCATGAAGTTAACGGGCTGAGCATGCCGGGAGAAAAAGAGCGCCGCCATGCAAAAACTGACAATTACGATGACTTTCAGGATGGTGAAAATAACCTGCATGCCGCCACTGTTGCGCCGGCTGCTCGCGTGCACGAGGGTCAACACGGCTATGAGGCCGCACGCCATGGCTTTGAGCAGCCATGATGGTGCGTCCCCGCTAAAAGAGGACGCCGCATAGGCAGCAAACGTAATAGCGGCCAGTGCCGTTGGTGCTGCGAATCCAATGGTCGCGGATATCCAGCCTGAAATGAAACCAACCACCGGGTGGTAGATGCGGCTCAAAAAGTTATATTCGCCGCCCGATCGAGGGAGCGCCGCGCCCAGCTCTGCGTAGGTCATGGCACCGCAGAAAGCGACCACGCCACCAACAAACCAGAGCATCAACAACACGAACCCCGAGCGAATCTCGAGCAGTTGAAATCCGAGGCTCGTAAAAACACCTGTGCCCACCATGTTGGCAATCACGACGGCTGTCACAGTTGTAAAACGAAATTTCTTCAGTGTGCTTCCGATGATCGCAGCTCGGCCCGGGTTATCCTGCTACTGCAGCATGCTTCCGGTGATTGCGTTGCCAATAGGTGAGCCGGGCGGGATGGTGCGCGCGGGCGGCGGCGCGTGTTTTTGCGGATCCTCGAGGAAGCGCTTGATACGCAATGCGCCATAGCGGTAATGGTCGGCTGCTTCTGCGTTGCCGTTGCGAGCAGCGCGCCGGTCCAGCAGCGTCGCGAGGGTCGTTAGACGCGCATAAACTTTCCCGCGCACGACTTCACCTGCCTGAGGTTCGGCTGCCAGGCGCATCATGCCGTCCAAAACAGCATGATCGACGATGGACTGCAGGTTGCCGGTCTGGCCCGACCTGCGATCGGCTTTCCAGCTTGACGCGATCAGCCTGTCGAGAACGTATTCGAGTCCCGGCTGATCACGCATCAGCGCATTGAAATTGACCAGTCGGTTGGCACGCTGCGGCTCAAGAATGAGATCCACCGTCAGGCTTGCCGCGGCCTCGGCCGGCGCAAAGGCATCAAAAACAGTTCCGGTTCTGCGGTCGAACAGCTCCCGATGAGGCCAGTAACCTGGCGGCCGTCCGGGGATAGCACTTGTCACGGAGTTCGGCAGAGCCAGCGCCTCGGGGCGTAACGCAGAGAGCATTGCATCCAGCGCGGCGCGCTGGGTGGCGCCATCCAGCATGCGCGTCGCTGTCTGCCCGTCTCCGCGCATCGCGTAGCTGTAGTACTGCCCGCCGAGAAGTTTGGCCGTTGCTTCGAGCTGGTAACGATGCATCAGGTACATTGGCACCAGAACCTCTTCCAGCGTCGCGAGGGGCTCACCGACAGGAATGTTCTTCTCCGAAAACTGCTTCAATACCTGCTTGCGCACGTTCATCAGGCGGTTGAGCTCATCTACAGCACTGCTGCCGTTGTCCCACAGATGTCCGAGAGGGTGTGCGGCCCCGGCAGTTCGCGCGTCCTGGTCAACGACGTAAAGCTGGCCGCGGGCAAGGGACGCCTTGACGATATCGCCGAGGGCGTCCTTCTCGTTCAGGGTCTCCGGAAAGTCCTGATAGCCATATTCGATGGCAAACTTGTCCCATGCGCCGACACCGACGGCGTAGGCCTCGCTTATATCAAGTGACCCGTCCGCCGCGAGGGTGACCAGGGGATGTGGATAGTCCATGACAGAGGCCCGGTCCTGCACGCTTGCGGCGAAGTTGTGGTTAAGCCCGAGGGTATGTCCGACTTCATGCGCAGAAAGCTGCCGCAGCCTGGCGAGGGCAAGGGCTTTCAGTTTTTCGACACTTTCTGCATTGTCGCCACCGGCTGCATAGGGCGACAGTAAGCCCTCGGCGAGAAGAAAATCCTGGCGTACGCGCAATGAGCCCAACGAAACATGGCCTTTTATGATCTCGCCGGTGCGGGGGTCGATAACGCTGGCGCCATAAGACCAGCCGCGGGTAGAGCGGTGAACCCATTGGATTACATTGTAGCGAACGTCAAGCGGGTCGGCCCCCTCCGGCAGCACCTCGACCCGATAGGCATCGCGATACCCGGCCGCCTCAAATGCGTCGTTCCACCAGCGCGCTCCGTCGATCAGCGCCTCGCGGATGGGTGAGGGCGCGCCCGCGTCCACGTAGTAAACGATAGGTTCGACTGCGTCGCTGACCGGCGCGCCCGGGCTGCGCTTCTGGAGCCGGTGTCGTGCGATGAATCGCTTGGTAAGTGGCGCTTCTATGGGCGTCGCGTAATCGCTGTAGCTGATTCCAAAATATCCGCTGCGTGGGTCTAAGATGCGGGGTGAGTAGCCGTCATCCGGGAGCTGAACGAAAGAATGGTGCATGTGCACGGTGATCGCTTCGGGTGTGGGCACAACGCTGGGTAATTGCCGGCCGCTCGGCTGTCCGGCGAAGGTAACCAGGTACTCCAACTCCGTGTTGCGTTCGAACGCGCGGCTGCGAGGCGGGTAAAAAACGGAACGCTCGGCGTCCACGCTGTAGCTGCCTTCGTTGGTATCGCGCAGACGCTTTGCGAGGCCGTGCGCATCGCGCGCGAGAAACTCGCTGGCATCTACAACAAGCTGCCCGTCCGCTTCGTGTTCTATCTTGAATGACCAAAGCACCGAGCTGGCAAATGACTCCTCGATGGCAGCGCGCTCATTGCTGTTGCTGGTGACAGCACGGTAGTCGTAGTTTGGCTGCACTAGCAGAATGCGCGGGCCGGCTCGCTGAAACCTGACGATGCGCGTGTTGCCTAATTGTCCGCGGTCGAGTCCCAGGTCATTTGAGCCTATGCCGCGCGCGAGGTAGTTGATGTAAATGAATTCCTGCCCCGGGTCCTCTATGAGCAGAAGGACCTTGCCGCGTTTTTCGTCCCAGAAAAAAGGCAGAAAACCCTGATGGAATTCCATGCCCGCAATAACAGATGAAGCTGCGGTCACACGGTCTGGCGCATCCGTCTTTGCAGTCAGGCTGGTGCAGCCCCCAAGCAGCATGGAACCGGTTAAAACCAGGGAAGCAAAGAGCATAGTCGGGTTCATGAATTACTCATCCAGGTTCTCAATAGCTTGTGAAAAGTCGATGCCTGCGGGCGCGAAGCCGAAGATTTTGCCATAGAAATAGAGTTCGGCTTCCAGCGCCGTGATGATGTTTTCAGCTTGCCGGAAGCCGTGGCCCTCCTCTGCGAAGCTGATGTAGAGCACTGGCAGGCCTTTTCTGCGTAGCGCCTCGACCATGCGCTCTGACTGATCAGGGGTTACTACGCGGTCTTTAAGCCCCTGCAGGAAGAGAACCGGGCAGGACAGGTTGTCGGCATGTTCGAGTGGAGAGCGCGCCTTGTAGACGTCACTGCTTTCGGGCCAGGGGCCGACAAGCCGGTCGAGATAGCGAGCTTCGAACTTGTGCGTATCGCTTAGCAGCGACGCCAGTTCGCTCACGCCATAGAGACTGGTTCCTGCTTTGAATGTGTCGCGAAAGGCGAGCGCTGAAAGCACGGTGAAGCCGCCGGCACTGCCGCCGCTGATGGTGAGCCTGTCCGCATCAGCGAGGCCCTGCTCAACGAGATACTTTGCTGCGTTGACTGCATCGTCGACATCAGATATTCCCCAGCTGCCAAGCAGCTGTTCGCGGTAGGCACGGCCAAAGCCGGTGCTACCTCTGTAGTTGACGTCCAGCACCGCGAAGCCGCGCGATGTCCAGAACTGCAGGCGCCAGTCAAGACCCGCATCTGCGTGGGCGGTGGGTCCACCGTGGCATTTGACCAGCAGAGGCGGTGGTCTCCCATGCAGGTCAAAATCTTTGTTTTTTGGCGCATAGTAAAAGGCGTGCGCGTGATCACCGTTACTTCGATAACGTATGGGAACGGCTTCTGAAATCCACTCAGGGCCGATGTCGCTGCGAACCGATTGCCGGACAATCTGCCAGGCGGTGGTCTCGAGGTTGAGCTCAATCACGGCCGTAGCCTGGCGTGCGCTGGCTGCAATCAGTGCAGCTTTGCCAGGCGCCGTGGCGACATGCTCAATGGTGTTGAAGGGCAGGTCCAGCCATCGGGCACTGCGTTTGGCAAGGTCAATGACAGCGAGGGACCAAAGTCCGTCGCGGGCGCCGCAGCACAGGGCCTCTTTGGCGCTGATAAAGCCCCATGTGGACATGCCAAAGACCCACTGGCCGAAGCCACAGTCGGCGTCTTCTTGCATCAGTGGCACTGTTTTGTCTTCTTCAAGACGGTGCAGGTTCCACCAGCCGCTGCGGTCAGACATGAAATAGAGCCTGTCATCATCTCCCCAGCGGGGCTGAAAGATTGACTCACCGTTTCCGCCTGCAGCGGTCGCAGACTGCAGGGGCGCGGTGCCGTGACGAAGTTCGGCCACCTTAAGCGTGGTTGAATCCCACGGCATGTCGGGATGATTCCACTCAAGCCATGCCAGGCGTCTGCCGTCGGCATCAATAACCGGCGAACTGTAGAAATCTGCGCCGCTAGCAAGGGTTACCAGTGACCCATCTTCGATATTGATTGCGACAAGTGTGGTTTGCGCTTCGCCATCGCCGGCATGGTCTTCGCTGACCGCCACCAGTCTTGAGCGCCACGGGTCGAAACACAGATCTGCAAGCCGCCTGCTCGCGGACTCGAAGAAGACGCGTGCCTCGCCGCTGCCGGACTTTTCACACAGGCACTGGCGGGCGTAGTCAACGAAGAAGATCCTGTTTTCGTGCACGCAGTACACACCACCGCCATACTCGTGCGCACCGCTGCGGACGTTGATGGGTGCTGCCGTGATTTCGCTGACTTTGCCATCCTGTGCACGACGCATCAGCACTGTTCGCCCTTTCTCGCTGGCGCGACCCTCCAGCCAGTAGAGGTTGCCACCGGCAATGCACGGCTGCGAGAGCCGCAGGCCGCCCTGGGCAATCATCGCTGCCGAAACGGGTGATGGCCAGGCGCCTGGCTGTGCGTTCTTGTCTGTCATTCAGCCGGTCTGATCGCGATCGTGCTTGAGCGTTTGGGCGTCGCTGTGATCCAGGTCTGCGCGCATGCGACCGGGTTCACCGCCGTCATACCAGTCTTCTATAAGGCGGTAGCTGATAGAGACAGGGAAAGGAAGATGGATGCGCCGCGATGCAATGTCATTGCGTGAAAACCAGTCGGCGTGCTCCAGCTCTCCGTCCAGAAGCTGGATGCTGGTGGTGCGCGCGCGGGCAACGAAACCGAGCATCAGCGATGACGGAAAGGGCCATGGCTGCGAAGAATGGTAGTCGACCATTTCTACTTCGATGGCCGATTCTTCACGCACTTCGCGCGCAACAGCTTCTTCGAGACTCTCGCCAGGCTCCACGAATCCCGCAAGAGTTGAATATCGGTTCGGATCCCAGCTGGCCTGTCTGCCCAGCAGGGCGCGCTCACCGTCGCTGACCAGGACAATAATAGCGGGGTCGACGCGCGGGAACATTGCGTTGCCGCAGTCGGCGTTAATGCAGCGGCGCACATGTCCGGCTTCGTCGCTGGCGGTCGCACCGCCGCAGCGACCGCAATAGCGGTGTCGGCGGTCCCAGAGAACCATGGCGCGCGCGTATGCTGCCAGGGAGGCCTGTTCAGGAGACAAGCGCAGACCGAGTGTTCTGAGATTTTCGGTGCGCGCACCCAGAGTGGATGCCAGCAGTTCATCGCTCGCATTGTCTAGGTCGGCAACGAACAGCGCCGACCCCTGGTACTCGCCCAGCATGATGGAGTGGGTGAGCCCGTCGCTGAGCGCTGCGAGTTCTTCGGGATCAACAAGGATGGGTTTGCCGCTCGCCGCATCAATGACGTTTCGCTCCGCCGCAACCAGCAAAAAGCGCGTATCGGGCTTTGTCAGCAAAGCCGAGAGATCATTGCGGCTCTTTCTGAGTTCACCGCGCCGCTCCAAAGGGGCGTTGGCGAAGGCGTTGGCCGGTTTCATACCGATTTTCATGAGATCAGAACAAAAAGCGCAGGTCCCTTGTTATGGCGGACATAAAAGAGGCCGCACGCTGGCAGGCGAGCGGCCCCTGTTCATGCGCACAAACGAATCAGACGTCGGACGTGCAGTTCGGGCAGCGCGTCGCCTTGACAGGAATCGACGAGAAGCAGCGCGGACAATCGCGCTCGGTTGGCTCTGCCGGCTCGGGCGCTTCTTCTTTCTTCGCGCTGTTCATTGCTTTGACCACCATGAAAATCGCAAAAGCAATAATGATGAAATCAATAACCGTATTAAGGAAAACACCGTAGTTGATGCTGACGGCCTCGACGCCATCGCTGGCCTGCTTGAGCACCACGGCGAGGCTCGAGAAGTCCATGCCGCCCATCATCAGGCCAATCGGTGGCATTAGCACGTCCTTGACGAACGAACTGACGATTTTGCCGAAGGCGCCGCCTATTACGATACCGACGGCCATGTCGACAACGTTGCCACGCATGGCAAATTCTTTAAATTCTTTGAACATTGTGTTCTCCCAGATGTAATCGAATAGCTTTCAGGGCCGGTGTCATCGGGTGCCAATTCAGGCGTCTTACCGCTCCCGCCGATCCAAGCCCTTGATTATCTCTTACGCGCTCGGCAAATCAAAGTTATCGGGAGCCGACGGTGCCGATGGCCGCTGCAGCCCGCGACGCCAGGGGACAGGAAAAGCAGCTGCGCCGGCCTTCTGGCGGCGCGCGGAAAAGCCAGTTGGCGTGCTATGATTTCCGGCCGCCGGGCAATGCCCGGCCTTGTTTTGGCGAGTGAAGCGCTGTTTCGTGAAAGCACTGAGCATCAGAAACCTCAATAAGGTCTACCGCAACGGCGTAGTCGCCCTGCAGGGCCTGGACCTCAGCGTGGAGGAGGGCGATTTTTTTGCCCTTCTCGGTCCCAATGGCGCGGGCAAGACCACCGCAATCGGTATCGTTACCTCGCTTGTTAACAAGACTTCCGGTGAGGTCGAGGTTTTTGGTCACAGCATCGATCGGGAAATCGAGCTGGCCAAATCGTGCATTGGCCTTGTTCCGCAGGAGGTCAACTTCAATCAGTTTGAGAAAGTCGAGAATGTGGTTCTCAACCAGGCCGGTTACTATGGCATCCCCCGGCCGCTGGCGCACGAGCGGGCGGAGAAGTATCTTCGTGAACTCGATCTGTGGGGCAAGCGCGACGATATCTCCCGCAACCTGTCCGGCGGCATGAAGCGTCGCCTCATGATCGCCCGTGCGCTTGTGCATGAGCCAAAACTGCTGATCCTTGACGAGCCTACTGCCGGCGTGGACATAGAAATTCGCCGCTCGATGTGGGAGTTCATGCAAAAAATTAACAGCGAAGGCACGACCATCATACTGACGACGCATTACCTCGAAGAAGCCGAGAGTCTCTGCCGTCACGTAGGAATTATCGATGAAGGACGCATTATCGAGCATGGTCGCATGCGTGATGTATTGCGAAAGCTCAGCATAGAGACGTTCGTGCTGAGCCTCAAACAAGGCCTTGGCAGCGCGCCGCAGCTGGACGGCCATGCGGTGCGCTATATCGATGAGCACAACATAGAGATCGATGTCTCCAAGGAGCAAAGCCTGAACAAGGTCTTTGCCATGCTAAGCAGCCAGAACATCGAAGTGCTGTCTATGCGTACCAAGACAAACCGCCTTGAAGAGCTTTTTATCAGGCTTGTAGAGACCAAGAAACAGCGCAACAGCGCCTGACAGGAACCAGCATGCCCGGAAGAACAAGAGAAAACCTTGTTGGTTTCAATACCATCGTAGTCAAAGAGATCACCCGGGTTCTGCGCATCTGGATTCAGACGCTGGTGCCGCCGGCTATCACCATGACGCTTTATTTTATTATTTTCGGTAGTTTAATCGGCAGCCGCATCGGCACCATGGACGGCTTCGATTATATGCAGTTCATAGCACCCGGCCTCATCATGATGTCTGTCATCACGAACTCCTATGGCAATGTTGTCTCGTCTTTTTTTGGCGCGAAGTTCGGCAAGCATGTTGAAGAAATGCTGGTCTCGCCGATGCCGAACTCTGTGATCCTGCTCGGTCACATCGCCGGCGGCGTCGCCCGTGGCTTGCTGGTGGGCATGGTCGTGACGGTGATCGCCCTGTTTTTTACAGATGAGTTGAAAGTGACCCATCCACTGGTGACCCTGTCCGTTGTTTTTCTCACCGCTGTAGTTTTTTCACTTGGCGGCTTCATAAACGCCGTTTATGCGAAGAAGTTTGATGACATATCTATCGTACCAACGTTTATCCTGACACCCCTGACCTATCTCGGTGGCGTTTTCTATTCGATTTCCCTGCTTCCGAATTTTTGGCAGAACGTGTCGCTGGCCAACCCGATTCTCTACATGGTAAACGCCTTCCGCTACGGTTTCCTTGGCGTTTCTGATATCCCGATTGGTCGTGCCTATTTTATTATTGGCATTTTCATTGCCGGTCTTTATTCCCTCAGCCTGTACCTGCTCAACAAGGGCGTGGGCATTCGCGACTGAGCACCCCCCCGTTGTCCGTCGTGGTTGCGCGGCCGCGCGCTGCCCTGCGATCAATGAGCTACTATTAGTGATGATATCGAAGCAGGAGCACGCGGAATGCCGTGCGTTGGGGGGTTGCTGTGACTATTAGTGTGAGCGAAAAAATTAACGCGCCGCGCGAGCGCGTATGGACCTTGATCACTGACCCGGACAGCTGGGCCGAGAATATCTCGGGAATCAAGTCGGTCGAAGTGCTCGAGAAGCCCGCGAGCGGATTCGTCGGGCTTAAGTGGCGCGAGAAGCGCGAGTTTTTCGGTAAGGAGGCAACGGAGACCATGTGGGTGACCTCGGCTGAGACGGGCCACTGGTACGAGACCAACGCGCTGAATCACGGTATGGCCTATACCACCCGGGTCAGCGTTGCCGAACTTGGTGACGGAACGACCTTGACCATGACTTTTGACGCAAAGCCGACAACTTTAGTGGCGCGACTCATGACCCCGATAAGCATGATGTTCAACGGTGCCGTCCGCAAAGCGCTGCAGCAGGATCTGGGTGATATCAAGGCGGCCGCCGAGAAACCCTGACAGCGACGCGCTCAGGAATCCTTCCGGCGCTGATGCGCCTCAAACCGGTCACTGTGACTCTCGGGGCTTGAAACGACGAGCAGTACGGCGTCACCGTCGCCAGTGTTCTCGAGCTGGTGCACGACACCAGGCGGGACGTGCACCGAATCTCCGGGCACCATCTCATAAGTTTCTGTGGCCAGGGTGAATCTCACCTGGCCATCCAGAAGGTAGAACAGCTGCGTGGCGTAGCGATGATAGTGCGGCGTTTCGGCGTCGCCCGGGGGCACGCGCTCCTCGATCACGCTTAGCCGGCGAGTGCGCAGAAGATGCCACGCATCACAGTTTTTCCCCCATTTGTAGTGCTCGGCGTTGTCACGATTAACAGTGCTCATTGAATCCCTGTCTCCGATTCGTTAACTGGCGGCGTCAGATTTGTCCGCGGGCGGCTGCCAGAGTTCTATTTTTGTTCCTTCCGGATCAATAAACCAACCAAAGCGCCCGTATTCTTCTTCCTGAATCTCGTCCATGACCCTGGCGCCGCCCTGTGCCGCCTGGCGCAGCGCTCCGTCTAAGTCGTCTACCACGAGATTCACCATAAACGGGCGATCTGACGGGTCAAAATAGCCGCTGGTTTCTTTGAACGGGCCCCAGACGGTAAAGCTGTTGGGTGGCATCTCGCCGGGCTTGAGAGAGGCACCGCCGAAGCTGGGATCAACGGGCATATTCAGCCACTTGCTATACCATTCGCCCAGGGCTGCCGTGTCCCTGCACTTGAAGAACACGCCGCCAATGCCAACAACCTTTGCCATAATCGACTCCCGTTGTTCTCAGTCAACGCGCAGTTCGGTCTTCCCGGCTGCAGCGCTGAAATGAGTGTGCCTTTTCAGTGAACGGCTCGCAAAGTATACGCCGCAGTGGCAGTCGTCCAATACGCAGGGATCGCTGCGCTGGCCGGGCACCGCATGGCTTAAAGCGTCTGCGGATTCCTGTGGCAAAACTCCCTCAGACTTGATTGTCTGTGTAGTACATCAGGAAATCCGGCCCAAGGCGCGGGTGGGTAAAATCGCGACGCTGCGCGTGTACGCGCTCGGCAACCTTTTGCGAGGGCGTATTGTCGGCGCTTACCAGTGATGCGATACGATTCGCACCCAGCACCTCAAAACTAAAAGCGAGACACGCCTTTGCAGCCTCCGTCGCATAGCCATTGCCGCGCTCGTCCGCGGCCAGGCCGTAGCCGATTTCCATTACGTCACCCAGGTCGGTTTCCTGCCAGGTGATGCCCGCGTCTCCAACTATGCGTGGATTTTCCAGCGTCTCCAGCAGCCAGATGCCGTAGCCGAATTTTTCGTAGCGCCGGAGTTGACGCAAGATGAATGAATGGACCCCATCGGGCGAACGCATGTCGGGCAGAAAGCGTTGCGCCAGATCGTCCGCGTAGATTGCCCGAACAGACTCATGATCGTCCGGGCGAACCAGGCGAAAGCGCAGCCTCTCGGTATCCGGCGGCAGCGCAAGCTCGAGAACCTCGTTGTTGTCGCTGGAATCGGGATTCACAGGAGCTCCTTGTTGCAAAAGCGCGCTGGTAATTCTAACGCGCGCGGATCCTAACCAGCGAGTCCTGACAGTCGGGTAGCGTCTCACATGGCATCTGCGTATACCCGTGCCAGCTGGGTCTCGCGTAAGCCCGGGCTCACAGCGTCTCTAAGGCTTATACTGGTGCTATGTGTGGCCGATACGCCTTTTACCTTCCGCACGAAGCCATGGTGCGACTGTTTGATCTGGCGGATGACGCGCCCGAGGTGGCTCCGCGCTATAACATTGCACCAAGCAACTTTGTTCCCGTCATTCGCCATGACAAGCAGGCCGAGCGGAAGCTGGGCATGCTGCACTGGGGGCTGGTGCCACACTGGGCCAAGGATAAAAAAATCGGCTACAGGATGATCAATGCGCGCTCAGAAACCGTTCGGGAAAAACCGTCTTTTCGCAACGCGTTCAGACGACGGCGCTGTCTTGTTCCTGTGAGCGGCTTTTACGAATGGAAAAAAACGGGCGAGAGCAAGACCCCATACTTTATTTCCATGAGTGATGCAGAGGGCTTCGCCTTCGCCGGACTGTGGGAACGCTGGCACGAGAACGACGATGCAGACCCCCTGGATTCGGTAACCATCTGTACCACCGAAGCAAACGTGCATATCGCAGAAATCCATCAGCGCATGCCGGTGATCCTGAAACCCGGCGACTACGACGCGTGGCTCAGTCGCGAAAACAGCGGCGATGACGTCACCTACGCATTGCTAAAGCCCTGGCCCCGCGACAACCTCCAGGCCTGGCCGGTCAGTACGGCCGTCAATCGACCGCAGAATGACCGGCCCGACCTGATCAAGGCCGACGGTTAGTTTGCGAAGCTACTTGAGGTTCGTCTCAAACAGCTTGTAGATACGGCGGTATTCGTCGAGCCAGGCCTCCGGGTTTACAAAACTATGCGGGTCCATCGGGTAAATGGCCGTCTCGAAGTTCTCCTTCTTAAGTTCGATCAGGCGCTGTACGAGGCGCACCGTGTCCTTAAAAAAGACATTGTCGTCCAGCATGCCGTGGCAGATTAGCAGCGGGTTCTCAAGCCCGGCTGCGAACTCGATGGGCGAACTTTTCGCGTACGCCTCCGGATCGACCTCGGGCGTGTTGAGGATGTTGGAGGTGTAGCCGTGGTTGTAGTGCGCCCAGTCGGTCACCGGTCTGAGTGACGCGCCGGCCGCAAACAGCTGCGGACGCCGGAACATGGCCATGAAGGTCAGGAAGCCACCATAGGAGCCCCCGTAAACGCCGACGCGGCCGGGGTCCACGTTGTAGTTTTCAACAAGCCACTTGACGCCGTCTTCCAGGTCCTCCACCTCGGGGTGGCCCATCTGTCGATAAATTGCGGTGCGCCAGTCGCGTCCGTAGCCCTGCGACGCACGAAAGTCCATGTCCAGCACGATGTAGCCTTCGCGGGTCAGCAGAGTGTGAAACATCTGCTCGCGAAAGTAGTAGGGCCAGCCGAAGTCGGAATTCTGCGTGTAGCCGGCGCCGTGCACAAACATGACGGCGGGGTAAGTTTTGCCGGGATCGAAATCGCGGGGCACGTAGAGCTTGGAGTAGATGGGCTCTCTAACGTGCGAGGAAGGCACGGGCAAGACCTCGGGCTCCACCCAGTCAATGGCTTTGTAGGCTTCGCTCATGGTGTCAGTCAGCCGAATCGGCTGTTCCCCGGGCTGAGCGGTTGACTGCACCCACAGATCGGGATGGCGCAGATGTTCCGAGTGCGTGATGAGCAGCTTGTCTGCTGCGGGCGAGAGTTGGAAAGTATTGAGGCCCGACAGCGCGGTCAGCTGCTCAACCTCACCGCTTCCGGTTGGCACGCGGTAAATCTCATACTCACCTGGATGAGTTCGGTTGGCAGAAAAATACAGGTAGGCACCGTCGGGGGAGGGCACCGGATTTTTTGCAACCCACTTGCCGCTGGTCAGCGCACGGGTTTTGCCGCGCTGCGCACCAACGGTATACAGATGCGCATACCCGGACTCTTCAGACATCAGCCAAAGCAGATCGCTGCGGCCGGGCACGAAACCAAACTCGTTGTAGTCCCAGTTGATCCAGGCCTCGTCAGTCAGCCGGTGGCGCGGGATCAAGGCATGCTTGTCGAAATCGACCGATGCAATCCAGCGGTCCTTGTTATCAGCAGACTGAACCTGCAGCGCAAGGGCGCTGCCGTCTTCTGACCAGTTGACCCCCATAGTCTGCACCGGCCGCGGTTCCGCGTCCTTGCCGGCCTTTTTCCCGGCCTTATCGTTGTCTTTTTTTCTGAGCCAGGACAGCGGGTCATCCTTAATGCCCGGCAACACCGAAATATCCAGAGCATGGGTTGCGCGGCTTGTGAGGTCGACGATCATGAGCTCGTGATCGGCGGGCTCTCCGGTGCCGACCAGCGAGCGAACGTCCTCGATGTCCACGTAACCGCTTTCCGCAACGAAAACCGGCATCTTGTCCTGCTGGCCACGGCTGCGGCTTTTCGCAGAGGTCACCACCAGCAGGTGCCGGCCATTCGGAGAGAGGCTGCTGAAAGCGACTTCTTTTTCAGCGCCGATATAAACAGGGGTCGGCATGCGGCGTGGGTCGGCAGCGCGGGCGGCACGTTCCTCGGCTCTTTGATCAAGCCGCTCCTGCCGGTCGCGGCGAAGCGTATCAAACAGGCGCAGCTGCTGTTCGGGCAGGTAGCCTTCGGGTGCTTTGTCGGCGGGATCGTCTTCCGCCAGTACCTGCGTCAGCTGCCGCGTTTCGCCGCTTGTGAAATCAAAAACAAACCAGCCGTTATCTGCCTGATAAGCCAGGCTGCGACCGTCGGTCAGAAATACGGGGGTGCGCTCTGCGGTAGCGGTTCGCGTGAGCTGTCGCGTGCTGGCACCGGTCATTGAATGCACATAGACATCGCCGTCGAAGATCCAGGCCAGCGCGTCACGGCCCCTGTTCCAGACCTGACCGGATCCCGGCACTTCGCTGTACTCTTGCGCGGGTATGAGCTCTGCTTCGCCACCCGCCGCGTCAATAACAAACCAGTCGCGGGCAGAGGACCCTTCGCGCTTTTGCTTGTAGAAAACCATAGAACCATCGGGGGAAAACCACGAATCCTCGGGTGCGTTACCCATCCAGTCGGGGTCCGCCATGATTTTTTCGAGGCTCAGGCTGGTTACTTCACTGCCGTCGGCGGCGGCGTAGCTGGTGATTAACAGCATCGCTACGATCAGGCTTCCACGTATAATCTTCATGTCATTTTCCCCTGCTTGAATTTTCTCGAATCAGTCTCTGTGCGCGCGCCCAGGCGCCGTCAGATCTGTGGGCAATATAATAGGCGTTCTCAAAAACGGCTCGCCATGCGGGGTCATCGTTTTTGTTCGCCGGCGGCTTCATTTCCTTCATAAGGCACTCAAGGATGCTGACTCGGCAGCCGGCTCAGCGCGATCTCTGGGGCCCATGAGTGTCTCCGGTTTTATTAAAAGCCGGGGTTCGCTGCACCGCTTGCTGATCAGCGCGCAAGCGCCTGGTCGAGATCGCTTCGCAGATCTTCGACATGTTCGATACCCACGGCAAGGCGCAGCAATCCGGGCGGGGCTTTGCTGTCAGGTCCTTCCACTGAGGCCCGGTGCTCGATAAGGCTTTCAACGCCGCCTAAGCTGGTTGCCCGGATAAAAAGCTGTGTGCGCGCGGCGACGGACATCGCGGCAGCCTCTCCGCCACGAACCTCGAACGACAGTACGCCGCCGCAGCGAGGCTGCTCATCCGCCCTCATCTGCCGGGCAGCAAGGGCATGCCCCGAGTGATCGCTTAGCCCCGGGTAATGCACCAGGCTGACGCGCTCGTGGTTCTGCAGAAACTCTGCGAGCAGCAGGGCGCTTGCTGCCTGCTGCCGAACGCGCAGCGGCAAGGTATTGAGGCTGCGTAGCTGCAGCCAGCAGTCGAACGGTGATGGCACGGCGCCACCCTTGCTCTGCCAACGGCGTACTTTTTCGAAGTGCCCGTCGTCTCTCGCCGCGATAACCGCGCCGCCGGTTACGTCGCTGTGACCGCCAATGTACTTGGTGCTGCTATGTACTGAATAGTCTGCGCCAAAGCTCAGCGGATGCTGCAGTACCGGGGTGCCGAATGTGTTGTCGCAGGCAAGCCTGCAGCCATTCTCGTGCGCCAGCTTCGCGAGGGCTGCAATATCGGAAATACGCAGCAAAGGATTGGAAGGCGTTTCCACCCAGATAAGGCGCGTATTGTCTCTGAGCCCGCTGCGTACGCTGTCGAGATCCGTGGTATCGACAAGGCTTGCCTCAATGCCCATTTCTGGCAGCAGTTCCTGAAGCTGGCGCAAGGTGCCGTGATAGCAGTCCTCGGTGGCGAGCACGTGACCGCCGGGGCCCACCGTATGCAGGACCGCGAGGCAGGCTGCGGTGCCCGAAGCGAAAGTGGCGCTGGTGGCGCCACCCTCGAGACTTGCCAGCGCTTTTTCAAGCAGAGCGCGGGTTGGATTGCCGTTGCGGCCGTACTCGTAACCGCGACGATAGCCGCCGTCGGCATCTCGTTCGTAGGTCGTGCTCATGTGAATGGGCGACACGACTGCGCCGCTGCCAGCATCGATCTCACGGCCGGCATGAACGGCGCGGGTTTCTATTCGCGGGCCTCGCTTGCTCAAGCTCTGCCCACTTTATTGTCGTGCGGCGGCGCTTGCATCGCGCGCGGCGCGGAATTCATTGCCCGCATACCAGTTTGGCCAGCCGGACTCCATTGAAAGCGCTCGTCCGATTTCGAAATACAGTGCTATGTCCAGCATGAGGCCCTCGGGGCTCCAGGTCTCTGCGAAGTACTCGTCTGCAGGCTTGTGATAGCGCGTGGCAATATGCTCGGCTTCTGTCTTGCGTCCCCACTCTTTTCCCTTACCTACAAAGTCGATGCCCGATTTGAAATACAGTGCGGGCACACCGCGTTTGGCAAAATTGAAGTGGTCGGAGCGGTAAAAGAACCCTTTCTCTGGCGTGGGTTCGCGTACGGCCGTTCTACCCTGGGCCTCGACCGCGCGAGCCAGGTACTCCTCAAGCTCTGAGTTGCCAAAGCCGATTACTGCGATGTCGTGCGTGGGCCCGTAGATGCCCAGCGAGTCCATATTGATGTTGGCAACTGTTTTTTCCAGCGGCACGACCGGATTTTCGGCATAAAAACGGGAGCCCAGCAGCCCTGACTCTTCCGCCGTGACGGCCAGAAAAATTACGCTGCGCTCCGGGCCATCGGGCATCGCCTTGAACTTCTCTGCAAGCGTCAGCAATGCAGCGGTGCCGGTGGCATTGTCTCTTGCGCCGTTGTAAATCGGGTCATCGGCCAGCGCCGTGTCCCTGCCAAGATGGTCCCAGTGCGCGCTGTAAATTATGTACTCATCGGGTCGCTCAGAGCCCCTGATCATGGCGATCACATTTTGCGAATCCATCTTGCGCAGTTTGTTGCGAATGGTGATGCTGGCGCTGGCGTTTAAGGATACCGCCTGAAATCCGCCCGTGCTCGCTGCCTTTACGGCGTCTTCGTAGCTAAGGCCCGCGCGCTTGAGCAGGGCACTACCCGACTCGTTGTCGACCCATGCCTCCACCTTGGCAGGGGACATTTGCGTGCCGTCGCCGACCAGGTCGAATTGCGGGCCCGTCCAGCCGCTTGTTACGACCGCCCACGGGTACCCCGCAGCGCCCTCCTCGTGAATAATAATGGCCATGTCAGCGCCCTGCCGCGCCGCTTCTTCATACTTGTAGGTCCAGCGCCCGTAGTAGGTCATTGCGTTACCGTTAAAGAGCGCATCGTTGCCGGTAGCGTATCCCGGGTCATTCACCAGCATGACAACGGTTTTGCCCTTCACGTCCAGGCCGGCGTAGTCGTCCCAGTTGTATTCAGGCGCGACGATTCCATAGCCTACAAAGACCATTTCGCTGTTGCTGACCTCGACTTCTTCCTGCACGCGGCGCGTCCCGCCCGCCATTTTTCCGCCCATGGCGAGATCCATGAGTTCCCTGCCGTCAGCGTTTATGCGAAGCCTTGCTTCCGGGTTGCCGGTGATTTCCACCAGCGGGACAGGTTGCATAAAGCTCTCGCCGTTTCCGGGACCCGCGCCGACGCGTTCGAATTCGCTGACAAGAAACGCGACCGTCTTTTCTTCGCCAACTGACGCCGGCATGCGGCCCTGGAAATCGTCCGATGAGAGCATCTTTATGCGGTCGATCAACCGGGTCGCAGCTGCTTCGTCGTAGTTTCGATCCAGCGCCTCGGAGATCGATGCCCCTTCTTCAGGCGGTGTTGCAGGCGCCTTGTCCGGCGATCCGCACGACCACATGAAGATGCACAGGAGTGAAAAGAAAAGCAGCCTGACCATGGCATTCTCCGGATGTAAAACTTAATTGCGGGCGGCAGAGGATACACCGATTGCTGATTGTCTTGACAGGCTGCGGCTGTAACAATGGCGTCCCGATTGCGGGGAACCTGACCTTTTTATGCCCAAGTCTTCAGGCGCCAGTTATAAAAGTGGCGTAAAGCAGCGACTTTCCATTGGCCTCTTGCTGTTGACGGTGGCGATAGGCGTGGGCGCCATATTCGTGCCTGAACTGCTGTGGGGCTTTGTGCTGCTAGGCCCTGTCCTGCTGCTTTGCGCATACGATCTGCTGCAGAAAAGGCACACGATACTGCGCAATTACCCGGTTGTTGGCCATCTTCGATACATGCTGGAAGATGCGCGGCACCACATCCGCCAATACCTGATTCAGGGTGACAAGGAGGGAGATCCGTTTACGCGGCCGCAGCGATCCGTGGTTTACCAGCGCGCCAAGGGTGTCAGCGATGTGCAGCCGTTTGGAACTCTGGAAGACGTATACCAGGAAGGATACGAGTTCATCGAGCACAGTATATTGCCTGCCGAGGTTTCTGGCGATCCGCCGAGGGTCTGGTTGGGGGGCGAGCATTGCGAAGCGCCATATTCGGCTTCGTTGCTGAACATCTCGGCCATGAGTTTTGGCTCTCTCAGCAAGAACGCGTTGCTGGCGTTGAATGGTGGCGCAAGGAAAGGCGGCTTCTATCACAATACGGGTGAAGGCGGGCTCAGTCGCTATCATCTGGAGCCCGGCGGCGATGTGGTTTGGGAACTGGGCACCGGCTACTTCGGGGCCTGCAGCGAGCCGGGCGTTTTTGCTGCGGAGCTTTTCGCCGAAAAGTCGCAGACGCCAGCCGTGAAGATGATTGAGCTTAAGCTCTCGCAGGGCGCAAAGCCCGGGGGCGGTGGGATTCTTCCTGCTGCCAAGGTGACCCAGGATATCGCCGAAGCCCGCGGCGTGCCCATCGGAAAAGACGTGCTGTCGCCCGCGCGTCACAGTACGTTTAATACGCCGCTCGAACTCGTCGCTTTCATTGCCGAACTGCGCAGGCTCTCAGGGGGTAAGCCTGTGGGTTTCAAGCTATGTGTCGGCAGAACCCACGAGTTCATGGCTGTCGTCAAAGCCATGCTGGCAACCGGCATCACCCCTGATTTCATCACCATTGATGGCAAAGAGGGCGGGACAGGCGCTGCGCCCCTCGAAATGAGCAACCGAGTTGGCCTGCCTCTGCGCGAGGGCCTGATCTTCGCGCACAACGCACTGGTGGGCGCCGGCCTGCGCGACAAGATAAGGGTGATCGCGTCGGGGAAGATCATCAATGCTTACGATATTTTGCGCACGCTGGCCATGGGCGCCGATGTCTGTAATTCGGCCCGCGGCATGATGTTCGCACTCGGCTGCATCCAGGCGCGCCGCTGCCACGCGAATACCTGCCCGACGGGCGTGGCAACCCAGGACCCGTGGCGCATGAACGGGCTGGTTGTGAGCGACAAAGAGGAGCGTGTTTATAACTATCACAAAAACACCCTTAAGCACCTGCAGAAACTGTTGGCAGCATGCGGACTGAGCGATCCGTCCGAGCTCGGGCCTGAAATGTTGTTGCGACGGGTGACGCCGACGACCACCAGCAGTTACAGCGAGATTTTCAGCTACCTGGAGCCGGGGCAGCTGACTGAAAGCGAGAGCCTGGAGCCGTGGTACGCGAGCGCATGGCAGCAGGCCCGCGCCGACTCTTTCTCGCGAGCCTGACGCTAGTCCTCGAGTTCCTGCACTGACACCACCATGCCGCCGGGGCCGGCGTGTGCACCCAGGGCAGGACCGGCTTCGGCGATGTAGCTGTAGTTGATCCCTTGCATGGCGCCTTGCAGTTCCGCCAGCAGCGCCTCGGCGTCGTCAACGCAGTGGGCATGTCCGACCGCCAGGCGGCAGCTGCTGAGATGCCCATGTCTCTTGAGGACGAAATTCGAGAACTTTGCGACCAGATTCCTGCGTCCGAATATCACGCCTGCCGCGCCGATGCTGCCGTCTTCCCTGATAGTCAGGACCGTCGTCAGTCTGAGCATATCCGCAAGCGTCTTTAAGATGGCCGGGACACGCCCGCCACGCACCCCGAACGTCAGGTCACGCAGAACTATATACGTGTGAGTGTTTTGTCTCGCGGCAAGCAGAGCGTCAAAGATCTCCTTGCCATTTTTTCCGGCGGCTGCCAACTCGGCGGCGAATACGCAAAGCAGACCCTGGCCTACTGAAGCGTTGCGCGTATCGAAAACAAGAATTTCGCCGCCTGCGGCGGTACGTTCAGCGGCGGCCCTGGCAGCCTGCCATGTGCCGCTGGCGGCACTTGTCAGCTGCAGGGAGATAACCCAGCGGTAATGCGAAGCAAGAAACTGGTACTGACGCCGAAAATCTCCGGGCGCAGGCTGAGATGTCTTGGGGTGCACCGGGTTTGATTTCAGCTCGGCGTAGAACTCATCGGGTGTCATGCTGATCTTGTCGAGATACGAGCGATCTCCGAAATGCAGGCGCACCGGCACCATGTGGATGTTCAGTCTTTCCAGTTCATCGTCCGGAATGTCGGCAGCGGAGTCGGTGATAACGGCCACTGCATGACTCGGCGCATGCGCAGAGCGCTGTTGTTTTTGCATATCATCGGCTTTTTCACCGCTGACCTTGCCAAAGCGCCGCGCCGTTTCGAAAAGCTCATCCGGATCATTGACGTGAATATGCAGCTTGATTTTGTTGCGTGTTCCGGCAATGACCATAGAGCTGCCGAGCGCAGATACCGCCTCGCGCAGTTTTCGCCGATCGACGTTTTCCCCCGTCACCATGCACTCGCTGCAGTAGCGGTGGGTAAGATCAATCTCTTCCCCTGCGCTCGGTTCGACGCCTTCCTCGGATATCGCAGGCCGCCAGTTCTCGATGTTTCTTGCGTCGCCGCTTTTTACAAAATCAACGACACCCCTGACGAGGTCTACGAATCCTCTTGCGCCGGCATCAACAACGCCCGCTTTGCGCAATGCCTCGAGTTGGTTTGGCGTGTCCGCCAGCGAGGCCTCAGCGCGCGCGAGCCCTGCTCGCAGCAGCGTCCCGAATCCAGCATCCGTTTTTTCCTGCGCTTTTTGCACCTCGTCAGCGAAGTCTCTGATAACGGATAGAATGGTGCCTTCGCGAGGCTCATCCATGGCTTCACGCGCGTAATCGGCGCCGTGCAGCACAGCGTCGGCGAACTGCGCGACATCGAGGCGCTCGCTGCCGGTGGAACTGTCTGCCATGCCCTGGAGGAACTGAGCGACGATCGCACCGGAGTTGCCGCGCGCCCCGTCAAGTGCTGCGTCTGCGGCGGTGGTCAGCACGGCACAGGCGTTGCTTTCGCTGGTGCCGGCGAGTCGTGCGTGAACCGCGCTCAACGTAAGCGCCAGGTTCGTTCCGGTATCGCCGTCCGGAACCGGAAACACGTTTATTTTGTTGAGGGTTTCTTCGTCTTCGATGACGCTGCGAATGCCGGCGCGCAACGCCAGCGATACCCGCTCCCCATCTGCGTAAGCAATCCTTGCCGACGGTTGTGATTCCGTCATGCCGCCCCCCGGATCGTCTTGTTATGATTATCCACCTTACAGAAACTTTGCGCTGCTTGCCTCTGCACGCCGGTGCACGGCTGCAGCAGTCTTGCGCAAGCGCACTGTGCGCCGCTTGCGTGGGATGGTGTCGGTAATAACGGGGGCTACTGCAGCCAGCGGCCTATGAAAAAGCTCGCAACGGCAACGCTGGCACAGAGAAACGTGCCCCACAGTATATCGACGAAGATCATCTTTACCGGCCACCCCGGCAACGTGGCGAGATTGGTCAGGTCATAGGTGGTGTAAGTGAAAAAGCCGAACAGGGCGCCCCAGAGCAGGGCGTGCTGCCACGCATCTTTGTCGAGCGCCGGGACGACGGCAAAAATCAAGATACCGACAATAAATATCAGGTAAAACACAACGGCAGCCGGCCAGTTGAAGCTGTCACCCAGGAAGCCGGAGAGCTGCTCCCGGTAGAACGGCCGTGCCAGCACACCGAGCCACAGGAGATCGATCAGAAAAAATATCGGGATCGTCAGCAGGTAGAGTTTAATAAAAAAAGAAATGCTCATTAGAAGACCTGACTATTCACGAGGTACCAGGAAGCGCTGGTCGCGATAATACATGACCAGGCCATCGCGACGGATTTCTTCAAGCAAGGGACCCTCAGTCAGTCTCTCGCCCTCTTTGTACTTGCGCGCATTGATTAACACAAAGCGCCGCTGGGGATTCTCGTTGTAAACGTGGACGTCAATGTGCAGCGGCGACAGTTCAATGCGCCGGTCCAGCTTGAGTTCTGCCAGCGTTGGCAGAAAGCCCGCGCTCTCCGACGGCGTCGGCTTTAATTCGCTTGCTTCAGCTGATGCTGCGACGATTGGTTCCGGAACCGATGCAGTCACCTGAGGGGCCGAAGACGGGCCTGAGTCCCGCACTTCTGCCGACAATGGCCGGACCGCACCACGAGCGCGGGATGGCGCTTCGTTCGCATTACCTGGCTCTGATTCTGTTGCCATGCCCGGCGTGTCGGCACTGACCGTCGATGGTGTTGCGCCCTGCTTCACGATCGCATTCCGGGGCGCCTCTTCGGCGGCTCTGTCTTGCGTTAAATACCAGGCCAGAGCCGCGATGGCCAGCAGGTTCAGTGCAACGATGAAGACGACTATTGCAAGCCAGTTATGCGGTGGCGCTTTGCCAGGTGCCATTTCTGCCGTTACGATGCCGGGGGCGGATTGCCTCTGCCGACTGCTTTGGGATTTTTTCAGCGCGTCGAGAATAAAAGACACGGTCAGCTGTCCTGGCTCAGCAGTGGCATGCCGGTTTCCCGAAGCAGTACCTGGAGTTTTACCAAGGTGCGCTCACCTGCGATGCCGTCCACACGCAGACCATAATCGCGCTGAAACTTTCGTACCTGCTCTGATAGCGACTCATCGTAAAGTGCGGGGTCAGGCGATGACGGAAAGCTGATGCCGGTGAGTTTACCCAATCCTTCACGCAGCCAGCGCACACCTTCGCCTCGGGCTCCCGGACCGAGCAGCCTGTCTGCGCCCTCGTGAGGTCGCCAGAGAAGTAGTGAGTCGCCGAACCAAAGTGCGTTCAGGTCGCTTGCCAGAACCGGGTAGCTGCTGCCGCCGATCTGCAGCACGACGTGCTGCTCATCCAGTATTTGGGTTAGCACCACCTGATGATCGTCACCGTTGACATCGGTGAGCGAAAGTATCGCCGGGAGATTGAGCGTAATGAGGTGATTCCAGCTGCCCCGTTGAAACAGGCACTTGAGTCTCTGCGCAGCCGCCTGCGTACAGGCGCGCGTGGATCCCGGCACGAACGCCTTGTCCCAAAGCCGAAACAGTTCTGCAAATGCCGTATTGTTATCAGTGAGTTCCTTGCTTGTGCCGAGAAGGTCACCAAGATCGTATATCTGTGATATTTCGGACCCGGCAACGGTGTCAGCGATCGTCAGATCTGGCTGAACCGCCAGCGCAGCACTCTCCGGCGTGGCCGGAGCACGCTGTTCGGGTATGTGCGCTTGCCGGGCTGGCTCGGCCTCGGATGCTGCGTCGATTTCTACTCGTGCCTTGTCGCCAGGCATTCCCTGCATCCAATAGTAGTATGCCGCGCTGCCGAGAACGGCCATCACCAAAACTGCCGCCGCCGGCCTGACCCAGCGCATGCCGGGCGCAGAGATGGCCTTACCCTGCACCTCACTGGCAGCCTGCCTGGCGAGACGTGTGTCAACCATGGCTTTTTCCTGGCCATATGCGCCCAGCAGTGCGCGGTCGCAGATGACGTTTATGAGCCTTGGAACGCCCTCGCTGAGTCGATGTACTTCGCGCACCGCGCCAGGCGTGAAGATATCTCGGCTCGCGCC
>JABDLF010000042.1 GCA_013003115.1 Gammaproteobacteria bacterium | reverse complement strand
CGGAATCGACGCGCGCCTTTGTTAACGAGCGGCAGATCACCATCAAGCAGTTTCGCAACCTGGCGATGGCCAACAAGGCGCCCGCCTATTTGTTTTACAAGCCGGGCAGTTTCGATATCACTCGCCTCGTCCTGGATATCCCGGGCTTTGAATAATGGGCGGCTCAAAATTTGCAGCACCACCTGAGATTTTTGTCATGAAAACCGAACTACGTAAAAAACTAAGCCCATTCGCCTGCGGGTTGGGCCTTGCCTTAGGTCTGAGCTTTGTTCAGCCCACGTTCGGAGACGACACGGAGATCTTTACCGGTGGTGCAAGTGTGGGCTCGGGTGTCACGCCCAATGTGGTCTTCATTATCGATACCTCGGGAAGCATGGACGGCGAAGTTGTGATCCAGCCGGTGTATGACCCGGGAGAAATCTACGCAGGGCTTTGCGACCCGAATCGCGTGTTCTGGGCCAAGGAGGGCGATAATCCACCCAAATGTGATGACGACGAGTGGTTCGACGAACCGGCGCTGGTCTGCGATGTTGCCCGCGGGCAGCTAAGCCAGAACGGCATTTCGACCCTTGATTTCATGGCCCAGTGGGAACCCGACGACGGCGTCAGTTACGACAAGAACAAGTGGGACAAAATCGACAAGAACAACAAAACGGGTTTCGTTGAGTGCTTTGCTGACAGTGGGGTGCATGGCGAAGATGCCGGCGACCCGGAAGTCTACGCGACGGACGGCCTGGAAGATCCCTGGACGACCGATCCTGCACTGGTCGTTGAATGGGGCGAACATGACACCAAGGAGGAATATACGCTTTATATGGGCAACTATCTCAACTGGACAACTACGGCAATGACCCAAATAAGCACCAGACTCGAGGTGGTGCAGGACGTCACCAAGAATCTGCTGGATAATCTGACGGGCGTCAATGTCGGCCTCATGCGCTTTAGCAACAATGGCGGAGACAACGACGCAGCAGCTGAGGGCGGCATGGTCATCCATGCCGTTGAGCCTGTTGAGCTCGGGCGCGAGGCACTCAAAACCAAGATCGATGGACTGGATCACTCCGGCTGGACGCCTCTCGCCGAGACCATGTACGAAGCTGCGCTGTATTTTCGCGGCGGGGCGGTTGACTACGGCGTGGCCTCTCGTGGCAACACACAGCAGCTTGAACCTTCGGTGGCGGAGTCACGCACGGGCCCGGGCGCCGATGGCGGTGATTATTACCTGAGCCCGGTACCAGTAAATTCACTGTCCTGTCAGAAGAACTTCATTGTCTTACTGACGGACGGTCAGCCCACGCGCGACAACAGCGCTGATACGAAAGTCGCAGGGCTGACGCCGCCTTCCTTTCTGGATACCACAGGGCGCGCGGCCTGCGACGGCAGCGGCGCTGGTCGCTGCCTCGATGACGTCGCCGAATATCTTTACGAGGCCGATCTTAACGATGATGACACTGACGGCCATCAGAATGTCATCACACACACTATTGGCTTTGCGATAGATTTGCCTATCCTCGAAGAGACTGCTGAGCGGGGTGGCGGTAACTACTATACGGCTGACAGCGCCAAGTCGCTGGAAGACGCGTTGCTGAATATTGTCACCGACATCCTCGATGACAACACGACTTTCGTATCGCCAACCGTCTCGGTGAATGCCTTCAACAAAGTCGAAACCCTTAGCGATTTGTTTATTGCAGTTTTCCAGGCCGACTCGAAACCGCTCTGGAACGGAAATCTGAAGAAGTACCAGCTTCTGAACGGCGAGATCGTCGGCAAGGACAGCGTAACGCCAGTAGTTGATCCCAACACAGGCTTCTTTTCCGCTACTTCCGAGAGCGTATGGTCCCCCGGTGTAGATGGTCCGGACGTGAAGATTGGTGGAGCCGCGAGTCTCCTTGGCGCACCTGATAGCCGTAACATCTACGTCAATATGGGTGGCGACAGCAACGAAGATCTTGTGAACAATGGCAATCACCTGGAGGAAGGCAACGGTGCTATAGACGATGCAATTTTGGGTATCGGCGGCGGCGACCCTTCGCGCGAGGATCTGATTGCTCACGCGCGCGGCCAGGATGTTCTTGATGAGAACGATGATGGCGACATAACCGATGTACGCAAGTTTATCGGTGACCCGCTGCACGCGAAGCCCGTATCGGTCGTGTATGGCGGCACCGCCGCATCGCCGGACGCGGCGGATGCGGTCGTATACATGGCAACCAACGAGGGATACCTGCACGCCATCGATGGTAAAACAGGCGCCGAGTTGTGGGCCTTTATGCCGCGCCAGCTGCTCGGTAATCTGAAGGACTGGTATGAGAACACGCCCTCCAGCGCCAAAGGCTATGGCCTCGACGGAGACATACGTACCCGTTTCGTCGACATGAATGGCAACGGCATTATAGAGCCGGGCAGCGGCGATCGAGTCGTGCTCTATTTCGGCATGCGTCGCGGCGGCAGCAGCTATTTTGCTTTGGAAGTTACGGATCGCAATGCACCCGAGCTGCTATGGGCCAAAGACACCAGCGATTATCCCGGTCTGGCTCAGACCTGGTCGACGCCGTCCATTTCACGCGTGAACATTCAGGGCGCCACTCAGAACAGCGAAAAAGCTGTGCTCATTTTTGCAGGAGGCTACAACACCACTCAGGACAATGCGCCCTATTCTACTGATGGATCCGGCAATGGGATGTACATTGCAGACGCCGAAACCGGTGATCTCCTGTGGCGCGCGGGCGGTGATGCAAGCGCAGATCTGCAGAAAACAAATATGAATAACGCAATACCTGCAGCCGTGCGTGTCCTGGATATGAACAACGACGGCTTCGCCGACCGCATGTATGTCGGCGACATGGGCGGTCGCCTGTGGCGCTTCGACATCTTCAACGGCCAGCCGGCCGCCGATTTGGTAAGAGGCGGCGTCATGGCATCGCTGGGTGCGGGCGATATAGCTAGCCCCGGTGTCGAAGACAACCGCAGATTCTATAACACGCCAGATGTGTCCTTGCTGCGTCGCGAAAGCGGCAGCTTCCTGGCCGTATCGCTGGGCTCGGGATACCGTGCGCATCCGCTGGATATGCAAATGCAGGACAGTTTCTATTCGATTCGCGACTTCAACCCCTTCCGCCAGCTCAGTGCTGCTGAGTACGCTGTTCTGGAGGCGAATATGCTGACGCACGACGATGCGCGACTTGCCAATGTCTCCGGCATAGCGGGCGAGAGCGCGCCGTCCCTTCCCTCCGGCGCGTGGGGATGGCGAATGGACTTGCCCTCAGGCGAAAAGGTGCTGGCCCAGTCGCGAACGTTCCAGGAGAAGATATTCTTTACTACCTATTCACCAACCACCACCAGCAATGCAAACTCCTGCGTGCCGCAGCGTGGCACGAATCGTCTCTACATTGTCGCGGTGGAGGATGGTAAGCCCGCTTACAACCTTGATGAAATCGGCACCGAAACGGCTCTGAAAATTGAGGATCGCTCCAAGATCCTCAAGCAATCCGGCATTGCCCCTGACGTGGCGTTTATCTTCCAGTCAGACCCGGATGGTCTTGGCGGTGGCGGCGGTGGCGGCGGTGGCTGCGGCACGAGCGCCGGCGCACGACCGCGCTGCCTGGTTGGCCTGGAGAGCTGCCCGGCTGATTTCTGTAATGCGCCGGTTCGCACGTTCTGGACCCAGGATGATGCGACGGATGACCAGTAATGGACGAAAAAATTCGGAATTCCCCGAAAACCGATTAAGATGATGCCTATGACAGAACTATTCACCAGTCGCCGCCGGGCGATGCGCGGTTTTACGCTTATAGAGCTGCTGGTCACGGTGGCCGTGGCGGTCATCCTGATCAGCATTGCCGTCCCAAACTACCGATCGTATGTGCAGAGGGCAAATCGCAGCGACGCGACCACCGCTATCCTGAGGATCGCCGCAGCGCAGGAAAAATTCTATATACAGAACAACACCTACACGACGGACCTCGGGTCGACCGGCCTCGGGATTCCCAGCACCAACAACGAATATTATGACCTGGCCGTCACGGCAGGTGCCGACGGCCTGACCGTCGGCTACGTGGCGACCGCCACACCAAAAACAGGCGGCCGCCAGGCCGATGACACAGACTGCCAGAGCTTTACCCTTAACGAGCGCGGCGTGCGCGGCTCATCGCCCAAGGGACCGTCTGTATGCTGGCGCTGATACAAACGATCGCACCGCCGCTACGCCACTGACCCTCGTCCTCCTGCGCTGCCTATCACAGCGCCGATTATCGTTAAATTGCTGAGCCTTGCTTTCTCGTGGCTGGCCTCACAATTCGATTTTGAACCACCAGTTTGTGCTGTTTGCGGTCAGGGACAACACCAGGACATTAACAGCAGAGTTGAGACCACCGCTTATCACCATCATTCAGCCACTCGTCACTTTTCTATTAAAAAACAATAAGTTATAGATTTTTCAAATACTAATTCTGTGACGGATTCCTCAGTGAAATCCGGCTCCATGGCTATAGCATGCAGTCATGATGAAACACAGACACAAGTCAGCCCTTTGCCACGCTCGAACATTTGCCGGGTTTACCCTGATAGAGCTCATGGTGACCATCGCCGTGCTCGGCCTCTTGCTCAGCGTCGCCGTTCCTTCGTTTGAACAGGTCATGGCAGACAGCCGTCGCACCAGCGACGTCAACGAGCTCTTGCTCAGCCTCAACCTTGCCCGCAGCGAGGCACTCAAGCGTGGCCGTCACGTAACGATCTGCAAGAGCAGCAACGGCACGAGCTGCGCTGACACCACGACGCCCTGGAACAAGGGCTGGATCGTCTTTGTGAATAACGGCTCTGCCAATGTTGATACCGTGGATGCCGGCGAAGAGATTCTGCTGGCAAAAAGCAAACTTAAAAAGAACATCGTCGTCACGCCAGACGCCGCGGTCACAGACTTTGCCAGCTTCCGCCCTGATGGCCGCATCAACGCCGCCGGCGGTTTCACCGTATGCGATAACCGCGGTGCCGCGCACGCCCGCGGCGTCTTTATCAGCGCCACGGGCCGACCCAGCTCAGGCGATGAGGAACCCGACGGCACGGCACTCGCCTGCCCTTAAGACCATGAGGCTATCCATGCACAGAATTGTCACATCCATTGGCTCACCTGCAAGTCAGCGCGGCACCACATTGATCGAAACCATGGTCGCCCTGCTCGTTCTGTCGATAGGGCTACTTGGCATCGCCGCTATGCAGATGTCAGGGCTTTTCAACAATCGCTCCGGCTACGAGCGCTCCCAGGCCGTCATGCTTGCCGAGGAGATTCTCGAGCGCATCCGTGTCAATCCAACGGGGGCCGCAGACGGCGATTACAACACCGCTGTGGGTACTGCTGAAACTGCGCCAGCAGGCGACTGTCTCGGCGCAGCGGCCAATTGCACACCTGCTGAGCTGGCCGACGAGGATGTGGGCCTCTGGAAACAGCGCCTGAACGCGACACTCGCAGGCGGCGACGGGGCCGTGCAAGTCACGGTGGTTGGTTCCGTGGCGCGCAGCGCGCAGATAACTGTGCAGTGGCCACCCGCCAACAGCTATTCGTTCACCGCAGAATTGAACTGAGGATTCAGAGGCACATCATGAAACGAGCCAGCAATACACAGACGAACGGATATTTCGCGCGACAAAGAGGCGTGGGTCTCGTCGAGCTGATGACGGCCATGGCCCTCAGCACCGTACTGGTGCTCGGTGCCGTCACCGTTTTTAGCAAATCCAGCGCTACCTCACGCAACCAGAATTCGGTGACACAGCTGAACGACAACGCGCGTTTCGCCATGGACATGATTCGCCGGCAGCTGCTCATGACGGGCTTTCGCGACGAGGCGTGGATCGTAGACACCGTCGATGACGCGCTGCAGGTCGTTAACGATACGACCGACCAGATCACCGTGCGCTACGCGGCGCCGCGTGACTGCCTGCGCAATTCCACGGCAGGCACCGGCGGCGTGGCCGTCAATGTCATTGACGTCGATTCCGGCGACCTTCGCTGTAACGGCGAGCCAATTATTTCGGGCGTCGAGGACCTGCAGGTCCTGTTTGGTGAAGACACCAGCGGCGATGGTATTGCCAATCGCATCGTCAACGCCGGTGCCGCCGGCCTGCAAATGAACCGGGTCGTATTTGTACAGGTCAATCTGCGTCTCGCCACGGACCGCGACGATGTGCTCGATGTGGATCAGCAGGTGCGGCTTTTCGGTGCGAGCGATGGCGCTGGTGCAGACCAGACATTCACTGACGGTCGCATGCACCGTGAATTTTCCACAGTTGTCGCATTGCGCAACCCTATCTAGAACGAGAACACGCGCATGAACAGATTAACCAGTTATTCGCTACCGAAACACAACCAGGGCTTTTCATTGGTCGTCGGGCTTATTCTCCTGCTCGCCATGACGCTGATTGGCGTTACCGCCAGCCGCGTGGCGCGTACAGAACTCCTGCTCGCCAATAACGCGCAGAACGCAGCAGAGGCTTTTGCGGCAGCTGAAAACTCGATCATGGTCGGCGAGCGCGACATCTTTGCCAACTACTCTGGCATTCCGACCTTCAATTTCAGCGCTGACAATACCGACGGTTATTACTCTGCCGGAGAAGTCGGTGCCATCACGAGCGACTGGTCGGGACTACCCCATGAAACGGGCGCTGCGTCCGAGGATGTCGAGTACTTAGTGGAATACCTGGGACCGGCGCCCGGTTCAGGCAGCTCCCTCGCGCTGGGCGTGGGCACCTTCACCCAGAAAAGATACATCTTTCGAGTCAGCGGACGCGGCGACTCTTCCAAGGGCAGCGTGCGACTTGTTCAAACCGTTTTTGCAACTACCGAGTAACGGATACTCGTAACGAACAGAGGCATCGGAAATGCGTAAACTTGCTAAGAATTTTTCGTTCATTTTGCTATTTGCCAGCGGTGTCGCGATCGCGGCGATAAAGTTTGTGCCGAATCAGCAACCCTATGGCTATATCGCGCCTCCTACGCTGAGCAAAGTCAATATATCCGGTGGTGACGCCGTAACCTTTGTACCCTGGTTCGAGCGCGAGAGTTTTCGCGGAGACCTCATCGCCGGCGCGACCTCCGCCACCGGCGTGGTCAACCTGGCTACGCCCCTCTGGCGTGCAGGCACCGTGCTCGATGCCCAGGACTGGGACCTCGGTCGCAAGATTTTCACCATGCACAAAGATGGCTACGCCGTGCCGTTTCGTGCACTTTCCCTTGACAATGACCAGATGAAAGAGCTTGAAAATGATGAAAACGAGCGTCTCGACTTCCTGCGCGGCGACCGCTCGAATGAAGGCGGCCTTTTCGGGCGCGTACGCGACAGCGTGCTCGGCGACATCATCCATTCAAATCCCTATTACGTCGGCGTGCCGCGCGCAGGTTATGCCGGTGACGGTTACCCCGCATTCGCCTACACGCACCGAAACCGACCCGGCATGGTCTACGTCGGCGCCAACGACGGCATGCTCCACGCCTTCGACGCAACGACGGGCGAGGAAAAGTGGGCCTATATCCCATCCATGCTGTTTAACGACGCAAAGCTTGGCTTGCTGGCCGAGGACCCTTACGTTCACCAGTACTACGTGGACGGCCCAATTACAGTAGAGGACGCACAGAAAGCCGATGGCACCTGGTACACGGTGCTGGTTGGCGGCCTCGGCGCGGGCGGACGCGGCCTGTTTGCCCTGGACGTGACATCAGCGGCAACGCCCACTACCGAAGCCGACGCAGCCACCAAGCTCATGTGGGAACTGTCGGATCAAGACAGCGGCAACATTAACTACACCTATGCACGTACCTCCATCGTCAAACTCAACGACGGCAAGTGGTACGCGGTGACTGGTAACGGCTACATGGGAGGCAGCAAAGCGTTTCTTCTCATCATTAATCTGGAAACGGGCGTCATTACGCGTGAGATCGAACTCGACGGCGGCGGTGATAACGGGCTCAGCTCGCCCACCCTGGTTGACATCAACAAGGACGGTACGGCCGACTACGCTTATGCCGGTGATTTGAACGGCAACATGTGGAAGATCGATTTGACCTCCGCAACCCCTTCCCTTTGGGGTCCCGCATTTGATAACGACGATAAAATTCCGCTTTTCACCACTGCAGAAGATCCGGTGACGGGCGACTTTCAGCCCATCACGACGGCGCCTGAAATCGGCCTGCACCCCGACAATGGCCTGATGGTCTATTTTGCGACCGGCCGGCTGTTTGCCACTGAGGATGCGCAGGGCGATGAAGGCGCTTCAGTACAATCTGTCTATGGTATCCGCGACAACAACTGGGACCCGCTGAACCTGCCGATTCCGCAAACCGCCCTGCTCAACCAGGATCTGCGCCGCGGCACCCATGCCGACAGCGGCACGGCGGTACGAACTGCCACAAACCACAGCATCAACTGGACCACGCACAAGGGCTGGCGCACTGATTTGCAGGTCGACTCGCCCACCACCGAGGAAATCGGCGAGCGCGTGCTGCAGGACGTCATCCTGAAAGACGGGCGCGTGCAGTTTATGAGCACCAATCCTACGTTCGCGACTGGCTCCAACTGGCTGATGCAGTTGAATGCCAGCAACGGCGGCGCACCGGGTGCGCCCGTCATCGACCTGAGCGGTGACAGGAAAT
>JABDLF010000033.1 GCA_013003115.1 Gammaproteobacteria bacterium | reverse complement strand
ATACCATCGTCCGGGAAATCAAGAATCAGCCTGTTTGCGTCTGCCTCTTTCTTTTCCGCGATAACCTCAAGCGCTCGCTCCAGCGTGATGGTGTAAGGATCATCATTTTTGATGGATGCAAATTTGCTGCCGTACTTCACGTAGGGCCCGAAACGGCCGACGCTTGCCGACACGGGCTCGCCTTCCGGCGTCTCACCCAGCTTGCGCGGCAGCTTGAACAGCTCCATGGCGTCTTCGAGCGTAATCTCATCCATCTTCTGGCCGGGACGCAGGCCGGCAAACTTCGGCTTCTCCTCGTCGTCCTTGCTGCCGATCTGCACGAAGGGTCCGAAGCGGCCCATGCGCACGCTGACCGGCTTGCCGGATTTGGCGTCGGTGCCAAGGTTGCGGGCCTTGGCCACCTGCTCGCGGGTGACGGATTTGTCCTTGTCGGTTACGCGCTCCTTGAACGGCGACCAGAAGTTCTCCATCAGGGGAACCCAGTCTTTCTCGCCGCGCGATACCGCGTCGAGGTCATCTTCAAGTCGCGCAGTGAAATCGTAGTCGACGTAACGATCGAAGTGATCGGTCAGAAACCCGTTCACGATCTTGCCAACGTCGGTGGGGCGGAACCGCCGATTTTCAAGTTCAACGTATTCGCGGCTGACAAGGGTTGAAATAATATTGGCGTAGGTCGACGGCCGGCCGATGCCATATTCCTCGAGCACCTTGACGAGGCTTGCCTCAGAGAAGCGCGGCGGTGGCTCCGTGAAATGCTGGTCCGGCCGAACCTTTAGCAGGTCTATGTCTTCGCCTTCCTGCATGGGCGGCAGGATACGATCACCGCCGGCGCTCTCAGCCTTGTCCTTATAAACGGCCAGGTAACCCGGCTTGACCAGCACCGAGCCATTCGCGCGCAGGCGGATTGCGGCACCCTGCTTGTCTTCCGCAAGCAATCCAAGCGTAACGGTATCGTAAACCGCCGGGACCATCTGGCACGCCATCGTGCGCTGCCAGATCAGCGTGTAAAGCTTCAGTTGGTCTTCTTCTATGTGTCCCTTCAGTGACTCGGGCGTGCGAGAGGCGGACGTGGGCCTGATGGCCTCGTGCGCTTCCTGCGCGTTTTTCGCCTTGGTGCGAAAGGTATTTGGCTTCTCGGGCACGCTGTCTTTGCCGAAATGCTCGGCTATCACGGCGCGCACGTTTTCTACCGCCTCTGCGGCAAGGGCCACTGAGTCGGTACGCATGTAAGTGATCAGGCCTTCGGCGCCGTCGCCGGTGTCGATACCCTCATAGAGCTTCTGCGCAACGCGCATCGTGCGCTGAGCGCCAAAACGCAGTTTGCTTGATGCTTCCTGCTGCAGCGTCGAGGTGGTAAACGGCGGTGGCGCGCGGCGCCTGCGCTGTTTCTTCTCAATCTTTTCAACTTTGAGCTTGCCGTGAGCGGCCTGTACCAGCGCCTGCTCGACTTCGCGCGCTTCTTTCTCGCTGGTAAAGCTGAACTGCTTTACTTTTTCGTTTTTATATTCCGCAAGCCGCGCAATGAACTCGGTGCCGTCCTTCGCAACGTCGGCCTCGATGGACCAGTATTCCTGCGGCACGAATGCCTCGATCTCGGCTTCGCGCTCGACGATCATGCGCAGAGCCGGGCTTTGCACCCGACCGGCAGAAAGGCCGGGCCGGATTTTTTTCCACAGCAGCGGCGACAGGTTGAAGCCGACAAGGTAATCAAGTGCTCGCCGCGCCTGCTGCGCGTTAACGAGGTCGCTGGACAACTCGCGCGGCGCACGGATCGCCTCGCCCACAGCGTTGCGCGTTATTTCGTAGAACACGACGCGATGCACGTCTTTATCTTTCAACAGGCCGCGCTCGCGCAAAATCTCGTAGAGGTGCCACGCTATAGCCTCGCCCTCGCGGTCAGGGTCAGTGGCCAGATATAGCGCATCGCATTTTTTCAGCGCGCGCCCGATCGCGTTTACGTGTTTTTCGTTGCGGTCGATGACGGCGTATTTCATAACGAAGCCGTTTTCAGTATCCACGGCGCCTTCTTTTGGCACCAGGTCTCTGACGTGACCGTACGAAGCAAGCACCTTGAAGTCCTTGCCCAGGTACTTTTCGATAGTTTTCGCCTTGGCGGGCGATTCAACGATTACGAGATTATTCGCCATGTCTGAAAAAGTCTGTTCCCCGCTTGCTCGTATATAAAGAGACCGCGACTTTAGTCGCGGTCGGTCAGGAATTCAAAGTTTTTACGAAGCGGCGGAAATGCGCGCTCAGTGAACGGCCCCGATTCCGCCTTCAAAAACCAGGTCTTCCATCCTTGCATACGCAGCCTCCTGGTCTGGTTGGCTGAAAAGAATCATCAGCACAACCCACTTGATCTGCTCGACGTCGATATCACGCGCTTCCAGCGCCATCAGCCTGTCTATAACCAGCTCACGCTGGGCGGCGGTAAGAATGCCGGCATGCTCGAGATACATGACATAGCCCCGGCAGTCGGCGTCCAGCCGCGCGTGCTCGCGCCGGCTGAAAATACGGATACCGCGGTCGGTCGGATCGCTGGAGGCGGGATCCCTCTGACGCTCGGTCAGGCCATCGAGCCACTCCAGCGCTTTGTCGATCTCGATATCGTGGAAGCCGGCGCCTTCCAGCTCGCTGCGCAGCGCATTGCGATCCGGCTCGGGCTCGATTTCTGCGTCGATATAGGTTTCGAACAGATACATGAGCACGTCAAGAACGTTTTCTTTCATTAAAAGGCCTCTTGGATACGCGAACAAACGCGCCGCCGGGGGTGGATTCTATGATTCCTTTTAGCTCCAGCGAAAACAGGATGGAGCAAACAGCATCCGCCGTCAATCCACTTAATTCCACCAGCTGATCCGGAAATACCGGATCAAAACCAATAAACTTAAGGAGTTGCAGCGATTCGGGGTCGCTTAATTCCGGTGAATCCGCAGCGGCGCTGACGGACGACGGCGCCTGCCCGAGCGCGAGAAAACCAAGCTCCTCCAGCACATCTTCGATGCTCTCCACCAGGCGGGCGCCTTCTCGAATCAGCCGGTGGCAGCCTCGCGCCACCGGATTGTTTACAGAGCCCGGGACCGCAAGCACTTCGCGCCCCTGCTCGCCCGCGAGCCTGGCGGTAATGAGAGAGCCACTGGCAAGGGCTGCCTCCACGACCAGCGTGCCGCGACTCATGCCGCTGATGATGCGGTTGCGCCGGGGGAAGTTCTGCCGTTGAGGTCCGACCCCTGGCGGGAATTCCGTCAACAAAACACCACACTGGAGAATATGTTCAGCAAGCCGGCGGTGGGCCGCGGGGTAAATGCGCTCAGGACCGGTACCCATGACCGCCGCTGTCGGCCCGCCGGCCTCAAGCGCGCCCTTATGCGCCGCTGCATCAATGCCGGTTGCGAGCCCGCTGGTAATCATGAAGCCTGCTTTGCACGCGGCAAAGGCAAGCTCGGCAGCGGTTTCCCGGCCTCCGGGGCTGGGGTTGCGACTGCCGACGATGGCGAGCTGTGGACCGGTGAGGAGGCTTTTGTCCCCGCGCACAAAAAGCACGAGCGGTGCATCGGGAATCTCCTTTAGCAGGGGAGGATACGCGGGGTCGGAGAGGGATATAAGCCGGGCGCCGATTTCTGCGAGCTGCGCGCGCTGCTCGGCGATGCGCGCGAGGTTGGGTCTTCGCAGCCAGGCGCGTGCGGCCGTCGGCAGCCCCCAGTTTGTGAGTTGATCGACAGGGGCTCTAAGCAGGCGATCAGGAGATCCCGCTCGCTGTATGAGGCGCTTTAAGGTAATTGGGCCAAGGCCCGGCGTGGCGACGAGCGTCAGCCAGCGCGAAGTGCTGTCCATGCCTTTGCTTCCTTGCTCCCCGTTCGGGGGCGGCAACGCGAAACCAGTCCATGGTTTCGCAAGAATCGGGGCGGCGCCCCGACGCTATCGGATTACTCGGGATTGCGCAGGCTATCGCCCACGCGGATCTCGCTGCTGGCTTCCATTACCAGCGCATAGCTCATGCGGTCATATGTCTTGAATACCATCAGTTCCCCCGCCGGCTCATCAGGCAGGCGAACCCTGCTGCCCAGCACGCCGCTCAGCACACCGGCCTTGTAAGGGTCACGAACTTTCTCGCCCGCCTGGTAAATGGCGAGCACGTGGCCGGGTTCGACGCCGTGTCGCTGGCCGCGGTTTATTGCCACGATGTGATACTGGCCGATTAACGATACGCCGCCCATGACCGTCATAATCTGGCCGTCGATATTCTGAGATGGCGCGCGCGGGATGAAATCCATCCTTGGCCGTGCGTCCACCTGGACCAGGCGATCGCCCTCGAGCACTTCGCGCTCGGCATCACGCAAATACACGGTCGCGGGGTCACCGGAACGCACAACGCGCCCTTCGCCGGCGTATATGCCTACGTAACCGAGAACATCGCCGTCTTCGGGGTCACGAATTTTTTCGCCAACATGAATGATGCTGTAACGAGATCCTACGGGGAAATCTGCGCCGCGTGCATAGACATCGTAGTCGGTGCCCGCGATCAGGTGCCCCTTGGTGCTCAACACATAGGGTAGTTTTTTGGCTTCACCTTTTTCGAGCACCGATGGTCGCGAGATGAATGGCGCAATAAGGTCAAAGGGGATGGTCTCGATTGCCTGCTCTAATGATTCGGAACGAATCTGCGGAGAGAGACGTTCGGTGCGCAGGCCGGCCGGCGCGCCTCGTTCAACCCTGAGCTGCGGTCGCCCGTCTACATAAATCAGGCTGATAACATCGCCAGGATAGATCAGGTGCGGATTATTGATCTGTGGATTGACCTGCCAGATTTCTGGCCACAGCCAGGGGTCTTCAAGGAACCTCGAAGAGATGTCCCACAGCGTATCGCCGCGCACCACCGTGTAGCGATCGGGGTGGTTTGCCCGCAGCTTGACCGGCGGGCCCGGGGGTGCCGAGGGGGCGCTCTTGTAAACCGGCTGCGAGTAATCAGTTGCGGCGGCACGAGGCTTCGGCATTGCCGAGCTCGTTTGAGCAGGCGCTGTCGCAGCAGGAACACCCTGGGTGTTCGCGGCACTTGCCGGCTCATCTTTGGCGAACGGATTCATCCCGCAGGCAGTGAGGCCGCTCAGCATTACCAAAGGGGCAAGGCGAAGAATACGGCCGGGGAAAGGCATCGGATAGCGCATGGGCAACTCTCTAGTTCTGTCCGTTGCAGCAACGTCGTAACGGCTTCCGTCACGACGCTGGTATAATCCACAGCGGCCCACGAGAATCTGATGTTCGATCGAAACTCCCGGAGCCGTTTGTTGTCAGAAAGCCGAGCGCGTTAATTATCAACCAGATACCGCGACCAGCTTCGACAACACTTTAGCAGCATTTGGCAGGAAAATACACGAAATTACGGCTTATACAAAATGGCGAAATTAAGAATACTTGAGTACCCCGATCCGCGTCTGAGAACCAGGGCACAGCCCGTGGAAAAAGTCGACGACGAAATCAGGAAACTGGCCAGCGACATGCTGGAAACCATGTACGCTGCCCCCGGAATCGGGCTGGCCGCGACGCAGGTGGATGTGCACAAGCGCCTGCTGGTAGTGGACGTGTCTGACGACCGTAGCCAACCTCATTGCCTCATCAATCCCGAGATTATGGAAAAAGACGGGGTGGAGGTTATGGAAGAGGGGTGCCTGTCAGTGCCCGGTATTTACGAAAAAGTTGAGCGTGCTGACCAGATAAAAGTGCGGGCGCTCAATACCGACGGCGAAACCTTCGAAATGGAAGCCGGGGGGTTGCTCGCAGTTTGCATCCAGCATGAAATGGATCACCTGGAGGGCAAGCTTTTTGTCGATTATCTCTCCGAACTCAAGCGCCAGAGAATTCGCAAGCGACTGGACAAGGAGCGACGTCAGAAACCGGCTGCAATCGCCGGCCAGATTCCGGCTGCGCCGCGTCTTTGATACCAGCCTGATTCGCGCAATCGCGGACAGGCCATGAGCTCCCCTCCCCGCATTATATTTGCCGGCACGCCGGAGTTTGCGTTGCCCGCACTCGATGCGCTTGCCGGCTGGCAGCCACCAATCGCAGTTTATACCCAGCCCGACCGACCCGCAGGCCGCGGGCGTAAGCTCAGCGCGTCACCCGTCAAACAGCGTGCTCTCGACCTTGGCCTGCAGGTTCGTCAGCCTGAGACGTTGCGTGGAAAAGTGGCGCTTGCAGCGCTCGCGGCACTGAAACCGGACGTGATGGTGGTGGCGGCCTACGGGCTGATCCTTCCGCCGGAAATCCTCGCAGCGCCCCGCATCGGCTGCATAAACATCCATGCTTCGCTGCTGCCGCGCTGGCGAGGTGCTGCGCCCGTTCAGCGCGCCATCATGGCCGGCGATGACAAAACCGGCATAAGCATCATGCAGATGGCTGAAGGCCTGGATACGGGAGATGTCCTCTTGCAAAGAGAGACCGTCATCACGCCGGAGGATACCGGGGGCAGCCTGCACGATCGGCTGGCGTCCCTCGGCGCCGAGACCCTCATGGATGCGCTGCCGGGCGCGCTCGAAGGCAAGCTCACCGCTGCCCCCCAGGATGACAGCCTCGCGACTTACGCGAAAAAACTCGACAAGGGCGAGGCTCGCCTCGACTGGCGCGAGCCCGCATGGCAGCTCAGCCTGCAAATCCGAGCCATGAATCCCTGGCCGGTTTGCGACTGTGGACTTAACGGGCAGCGACTTCGAATCTGGGCTGCGCAGCCGCTTGATTCGGCGCACGACGAGGTGCCGGGCACCGTGGTCGGCTATGACCGGGATGGCATCCGCGTAGCGTGCGGGGAGGGGTTGATTGCCGTTACCGAGCTGCAGCTGCCTGGCCGGCGGCGGATGTCCGCAGCAGAATTTACGGCCGGTAGAAATCTGAGCGGGGCGCGCTTCACCGGACGGACAGATTGAGCGCGTCGGCGCGGACACGCGCCACAGCGGCGAGGGTCATCGCGGCGGTGATGGGCGGAGAGTCTCTCCAAACGGCCTTGCAGGCAGGCTCGGCGGCCGGCAAAGATCTGCCGCAGGTGCAGGCGATTTGCTTTGGCACCCTGCGCGCCTTCGTGCGATTGGACGCGCTGCTTGGCCTGTTGCGCGATCGGCCGCTCAAGGCTCGCGACCGGCTGCTGCACGCGCTGCTGCTGGCAGGCCTGTTCGAGCTGGACGAAGGAAGAACGCCTGACCATGCGGTGGTGTCGGAAACGGTCAGTGCCACCCAAAAGCTGAGCCTGGGCCACGCGCGCGGGCTCGTTAACGCCGTTCTGAGGCGCTACCTGCGAGAGCGGTCGAGTCTCGAGGCGAAGATCGACGAACAGGAGAACGTAAAGCTGGGCCAGCCGCTTTGGCTGCACGAGGCGCTGGTCGAGGATTGGCCGCATCACTGGCGCAGTATTGCCGAAGCAAGCAACGCCCACCCGCCGATGTGGCTGCGGGTAAATCGACGAGCGGGCGGCGTCGACGAATACCTGCAGGCGCTTGAAAAGGCAGGCATGAGCGGGGCGCAGCGACACGCGTTTGTACCTGATGCCCTGCGCCTTGAAGTGCCCGTGCCAGTTTCGGCCTTGCCGGGCTTTGCCGAGGGGAAGGTCTCGGTTCAGGATGCCGGTGCCCAGATTGCAGCCGGACTGTTGGCGCCAAAGCCTGGCGAAAAGATACTGGATGCGTGTTCGGCACCGGGCGGCAAAGCTGCGCATATCGCGGAAAGCTGCGATTGCCTTTGCGACATCCTTGCCGTGGACATCAGCGCGGAGCGCCTTGAACGCGTGCACGAGAATTCTGAGCGCCTGGGTCTCGACTGCGTAGCAACCTGCGAGGGAGATGCGTGTGCTCCGGAGGGCTGGTGGGACGGTGAGATGTTCGACCGGATTCTGCTCGATGTGCCGTGCTCCGCGACCGGGGTTATTCGTCGCCATCCGGACATTCGGCTGCTGCGCAGGCAGTCGGATATCAAAACTCTGGCAGGCCGGCAGAGGAAAATGATGCGCGCAATCTGGCCGCTGCTGAAACCCGGAGGGCAATTGCTCTACTGCACCTGCTCGGTGCTGCGCTCAGAAAACGAGCAGGTCATTGATGCGTTCAGAAAGAGCGAAACCGACGTTATTGTGCTGCCTTTGCCGGAAGCGATGCCCGGTATCGATGCCGGCGACGGCCGTCAGATTCTCCCGGGTGAGACAGACATGGACGGCTTCTATTATGCTTACCTTGAAAAAAAGGCCTGATTGACTAATGCGCTGTCCCGAGCTGTCCATGTTTCGCCCACGCAGTAGCTCCTCTGCGGTGCTGTTGCTATGGCTCCTGCTTGCCACTGCGGCGATGGGCGCGTGGGCGGCCGATGCCGGCCGATTTGCCATTCGTACCGTCTTCACCCATATCGAGGGCGGGGTTATTTACCTTAATGCCGACGTCGATTACGAGCTGAGCGAGATTGCCCGGGAAGCGCTGACAAGCGGCGTCGAGCTTACGATCGAAATTCAGATAGAGGTGGTGCGCGACCGCCGGCTGTGGCTGGACCGCGACGTGGCGAGTCTCCTGCAGAGATACCAGCTGAGCTATCAGCCGCTGAGCGAGCGGTTTATTGTGCGCAATCTCAACAGCGGCGATCAGATGTCTTTTGCCGAGTTGCCCGCCGCGCTGGAGCACCTCGGCAGGGTGCGCAATCTCCCCCTGATCGACGATGCCTTGCTCAGGCCCGGTAAGCGCTACGAGATCAGGATGCGGGCGATGCTGGATACCCGGGACCTTGCCGGCCCGCTCAGACTTATCAGCTTCTTCTGGGGTGACTGGCGCCTCGAAAGCGAGTGGTTCGAATGGCCACTTCAAATATAAAGCGCAGACTCGTCGTGCTGCTGGCGCTCGCCGGCGCCGTGTTGCTGTTGACTTCGCTGGTCTTCCTCAGCAAGACGACGCAGAACTCTGCGGAATTTGGCAAGCTGCAAACATCGATTCTGCTTTTGAATGCGGCCGGTGTTCTTGCTCTGCTGACGCTGCTTGTCTTCAATCTTGTCGGCCTGATCCGGCAATATCGACAGCATACGCCAGGCGCCAGACTGACCGCCCGCATGGTCACCATGTTCGTTGTTCTGGCCGTAGCGCCGCTGGGGCTGGTTTACTATTTCTCACTGCAGTTCATTACGCGCGACATTGATTCCTGGTTCGACGTGGAAATCGAGCAAGCCCTCGACGATTCTCTGCTACTGAGCCGAACTGCACTGGAGAATCGCCGGCGCGAGTATCTGGATCGCGTGCAGCGCAATGTGCCGAGACTTGAGGGTTTAAGCGACGAGGCGCTGGTTGCCGAACTCGAACGGGTGCGCGCCGCGACCGGGGCTGAAGAAATGACGATTGTGGGCGCGAACAACCGCATCGTGGCGACCAGCCGCGACTTTCAGGCCACCAGCGTCCCGCTCCGGCCCAGCGATGAAGTGCGGCTGCAAACGCGACAGGGGCTGCCTTATCTAAGTCTGGATCCGGTTGAATCTGGCGGCTTCGAAATCCGTATTGCGGTCAGCCTGAACGCCGGCGCGGATACAGGAGACCTGTTTGACAACTTTGGCAGCAACAGCGGCGCCGACGAGGAGCGGATCCTGTTGGCCCAGATTCCGCTCGCCACCAATGAGGGTAGCCTTGCGGAAGGCGTAGAGCTTGCCTACACGCGCTACCGTGAGCTGGCCTTCCTGCGTGGGCCACTTAAATACAGTTTCACACTGACACTCACGCTTGCATTGCTTCTTTCGCTGCTTACGGCCGTGTCTGCCGCTTTTTTCTGGTCACGCAGACTGGTTGCGCCGATCCAGGATCTTGTTGCGGGGACACGAGCTGTTGCCAAAGGCGATTTTGATACGCGTCTGCCGGTGCCGCGCAGGGATGAAATCGGTTTCCTGGTCAACTCGTTTAACGAGATGACGAGACGCCTGGCCGAGGCACGCGAGCAGGCCGAACAGAGCAGGCAGCAGGTTGAAAGCGAACGCACCAACCTCGCCGTTATTCTTGCCAGGCTCTCGACCGGCGTGGTCGCCCTTGAGGCGGACCTGCGCCTGCGCGCGGTCAACCAGGCGGCGGGTGCAATCCTTGGTCACGAGCTGGAAGAACACGTTGGCGACAACCTGGTCGGGCTGGGGGACGCGAGTGATCTTACGCGCCAGTTTGTTGCGGTTTGCCGCAGACATCTTGAAGAGGGCGAGACCGAGTGGCGCGAACAGGTAGTGCTGCGCGGAGAGACGGGGCGCCAGGTCCTGATGTGCGCCTGCACCGCGCTGCCCGGCGAGGCTGGCAAGCCTTCAGGTTTCGTCATCGTTTTTGATGACATCACCGCGCTGATGCAGGCGCAGAGAGACGCGGCATGGGGCGAGGTTGCGCGCCGTCTTGCGCATGAGATCAAGAATCCGCTGACCCCGATTCAGTTGTCGGCGGAACGCATGCGCCATCGCTTCATGAAAAAAATGGACAGCGAGGATGCGCGCGTACTTGAGCGTTCGACGCACACCATCATTCACCAGGTCGAGGCCATGAAAGACATGGTCAACGCCTTCAGCGAATATGCTCGCGCCCCTGACGTGGATCTGACGCGCTTTGACCTCAATCACCTGGTGCACGAGGTTGCTGACCTGTATCGTGCCCAGCGCACGTCTGTGGGCATAAAGCTCGATCTCGATCCGAAGATAGAAATGCTCGAGGCTGATCGCGGCCGCATTCGTCAGATCATGCACAACCTGATTCGCAATTCACTGGATGCGCTGGAAGGCCAGCCGGCCGGATGCATCGACATTTCTACCCGGCTGGCAGAAGAGAACGAGCATCATTTTGTCGATATCTTCGTGGAAGACAACGGGCCGGGTATCCAGCTGGACATCGTTGAACAGGTCTTTGACCCTTATGTGACGAGCAAGCCGAAAGGGACCGGGCTCGGTCTGGCGATCGTTAAAAAACTTGTCGAAGAGCATGGCGGTCGCATTTACGCCGATAATCGCGATACCGGCGGTGCGCGCATAAGCATAAGGTTGCCCCTGGACGATGACTCCAGGACGGCAATGCTTTCCCGGGCTTTCCAGCCTCGCGAGAACAGGAGAGAACACGCATGAGTTCCCCACAGATACTGGTCGTCGATGACGAATCAGATATTCGCTCGCTTTTACAAGAGATCCTCGTGGACGAGGGTTACGAAGTTGCGGTGGCCGAGGATGCGGCCGCTGCGCGGCGGTCGCGCAAGAGCACTGCTCCTGATCTTGTTTTGCTTGATATCTGGATGCCCGACACGGATGGCATTACGTTGCTGCGGGAGTGGGCTAAGGACGGGCTTAAGTTCCCCGTGGTGATGATGTCGGGTCATGGCACGGTGGATACGGCCGTGGAGGCTACGCGTCTTGGCGCATTCGATTTCATCGAGAAACCCCTGTCCATGGCCAAGCTTTTGAGAACCGTGGAGCGCGCCCTTGAACAGGGTCGTCACGAGAAGATCGACAAGGCCACGCGCCTGGTTCCGCAGCTGGTGGAGCCGGTTGGGAAAAGCAAGGTTATGAAGGATCTGCGCGAGCGAGTCAGGCTCGCCGCGCAGCATGACGCGTCGGTGCTGATGGTTGGAGAGGCCGGCACGGGGCGCGAGGCCTTTGCGCGTTACCTGCACTCCGAGAGCCCGCGCTCGGGCGGACCTTTCATCGACGTTATTTGCAGCGCGCTGACTGACGAAAATTCCGAGGAGCTTTTGCTTGGCAGCGAGCGAGGTGGCGAGACGCACGCGGGATTTATTGAGCAGGCGCGCGGCGGCGTGCTTTTCTTAAACGAGATTGGCGACCTTGGCGCCCGGGCACAGCAGACCTTGCTGGGTGCCCTCGAGCAGGATGGCTTCATTCGCGTCGGCGGCCGCGATGTCGTGCCTCACGATGCCATGTTCATAAGCGCTGCACAGCCGGGTTTCGAAAGGCAGGGCGATGGGTTTCGCCAGGATTTGCTCGATCATTTGAGCGTTGTGCAGATTCGCATTCCTTCACTGCGCGAATACAGCGAGGACGTTCCTGATTTGCTGCGTTATTACGTCGACGTGCTGGTCGATCATTCGGGCGCACCGTTTCGCCGCTTCAGCGTGGCGGCGCAGAACAGACTGCGTAACTATCCCTGGCCCGGCAATATGCGGAACCTCAAGAACATGGTTCACCGGCTGCTTATCGAAGGCAAGGACGAGACCATCTCCCTTGAAGAAGTGGAGGCGGCGCTTGTGACCCAGCCCGCCGAAGAGGGCACGCTGGTTAAACAGGATCTGCTTGCATTGCCACTGCGCGAAGCGCGCGAGCAGTTTGAGCGGGCATATCTCACCCAGCAGCTTGCGCTGTGTGACGGCAAGGTTGGCAAACTCGCCGAGCGCGTTGGCATGGAGCGCACGCACCTTTACCGCAAGCTCAAATCTCTGAAAGTCGAATTCGGCCGCGACTGATCCCGAGCGCTTTTGCAGGTCGGTGTGACCGCTTCTTCTGAGCTATCGCTAAGGCGGTTCGCAGACAGCTTGGCCCGGTGCGGCCGCTTCCTCAGAGCTGCAGCTAAATCGGTTCACGGCCGCCACGGTCCGCTGGCTATGTTTCTGCTTCGTTTGAAGTCGGTGTCTGCGTGTCAGGATTTCGGCCCGGTGCGACCGCTCCCTCAGAGCTGCCGCTAAATCGGTTCGCGGCCGCCTCGGCCCGCTGGCTAGGTTTCTGCTTCGTTTGAAGTCGGTGTCTGCGTGTCAGGATTTCGGGCCGGTGCGACCGCTCCCTCAGAGCTGTCGCTAAATCGGTTCGCGGCCGCTCCGGCCCGCTGGTAACGCGTGCGATCTCTAATTGCGTCACATGTCGTACCGGTTCTTTCCTGTCATTCCTGCCTTTACCCCGTCATTTTCGCCCTTACCTCGTCATTCCCGCGGAGCCTGCCCCGGACTTGATCCGGGGGCGGGAATCCAGTATCTGAAGTGTTAACCCGCAGGCAGTTCGGCCCGGTGCGACCGCTCTCTCAGAGCTGCGCCAAATCGGTGCGCAGGCACCCTGGCCCGTTTTTCACGGTTTCGTTTCTGCGTGCTCGTTTGGAATATTTCAGCGAGTGACGTCGGCGACGGCGCGGGGCGGGAAAATCTCGCCATTTGGTCCGAACAATGGCGCGCCGGGGCCGAAGTCTTCCAGGCTTAACTTTTTCATTAGCTCGAAGGCTTCTTGTTTGGGATCAGGTATTGGTCCGATTGGCCTCGATTGACGCGTTGAAACGATGCGTCCGGAAAGAAAGCGGCCGTCGTGGGCGAGTGTTGCAAAGAGTATGGGTGCCAGACCTTTAATACCTGCAACGCTGATGCCGTAATGCGTGGCAAAGTTGCCGAGGCTGTAAGCAATCAGTCTGTTTTGATAAATTTCCATCCCACGCGGCACGTGCGGGCCATGGCCGATGACAAGGTCTGCGCCGGCGTCGATGACGGCATGGGCGAACGCGATCAAGTCACCGCGCTGCTCGCCATAGTAAATCTCAACGCCGGGCTTTACGTGCAGCGCCTCGATGCCTTCGGCGCCACCGTGAAACGAAACGATGACAAGCTGATATGAATCCGCGAGGCCTCTTACCAGCTCTGCCGCCCTGTCTATGTCATTCAGCGGATGCGCGCCGATATTCGGTGCGAACGCAATCATGGCGATCTTCTGTTCGTTAACATCGACCACGGCAACGTCACCTTCGCGGCCGCTGTGCGCGATGCCCGCCTCGGCAAGTACGCGCATGGATTCGCTGCGCCCTTCCTCACCGAAGTCCCGCGCGTGGTTGTTAGCCAGGCTCAACATGTCGAAGCCGGCGTCGGCGAGGTGCTGAACATAGCGGGTCGGCGTGCGGAACAGGTAGCAGAGGCTGGGGTTTTTGCACTTCTTCGCCGGCTCGCCGCCGTCCGCGAGGGTGCCTTCGAGGTTGCCGAATGTGAGCTCTGCCGAGGCCAGGATGCTGGCGACCTCGCTGAGGATTGAGGCGTCGTTGTCCGGCAGTCGATTGTCGGGGAAATCCGTGCCCAGCATGATATCGCCGACGGCCGCGATAGTGACGGGTGGTGGCGGCAAAGCTGGTGGTTCGGGCTCGGGTATGACGGGCGCCGGCGGTTCCGGCGACAGTTCTACCAGGTCACGCTCACTCTCTGCGGCGGCATCGCTGGTCTGCGCAGGAGCCTTTACCGGCGCCGGTGCGCAGGCGCCAAACAGCAGGGCGACCAGAGCCAGGGCAAGAGCGGCGCGCGTTCTGGTCATGCGCCTGAGCGAATGATGAGCATCTCAACGCCGGCGTCCAAGAGCTTTGCGCGCATGGCGTTCAGCTCGTCCAGATCGCGTATCGGCCCGACGCGCACGCGATGCCAGGTCTGCCTGTCGATGCTGACTTTTTGTATGTTTGACTCAACGCCCATGAGCGCCAGTTTTGCTTTCACGCGATCCGCGTCCGCGTGTTTCTGGAAAGCCCCGACCTGCAGGATATAGCTGCCCTGCTCGCGCACGGGCGTGCGCTCGCGATCGCGTCGCACGTCCAGCTCTTTTTCCGGGATCACCACCTCGAAACTCGGCAACATTTCGTAAAAGTCGAAGCCGGGTTTTTTGTTTGCGGCCTCCTCGGCGCTCCCGGCTTCCGTGTTTTTGGTTTCTGTTTTCGCAGGTGTCTTTTTGCTGTCACCAGCGGACACGATCGTCGGCGCTGCTGGCACAAGGTCCTTGTAGTACGCAACGCCTGCGAGCAGCAGGCCAATAATCAGTCCGGCCAGCAGCCACACCCATCCCGGCGTGCTCGCCTCGTCCGTCCGCCGCCGCCTGGTGCTGCGCCTGTCCCTGGCTTTCTTTGCGTGTTTATAGTCCCGCGTCACTTCACATGGCCTCCGGCGCCGAAACGCCCAGCAGCGCAAGGCCGTTGCCTATCACCTGTCGGGTTGCTGCAATGAGCACGAGCCGGGCGTTACGCAGCGGGGCGTCATCCACGAGAAACTGATGCGCGTTGTAGTAAGTGTGAAAATCGTGGGCCAGGTCCCGCAGGTAGTGCACCAGGTGCTGCGGCGCGCGATTCTCTGCGGCAAGCTGCAGCATCTCGGGATAGCGGCTGAGCATTGTCATCAGCGCCGTTTCATGCGTCTCGCCAAGCTGCCCGAGAGACAGAACGCCATTCTCCGGGTCGAACTTCAGCGCCTTCTCAGAGAGCTGCCTGAAGACGCTGCAGACGCGCGCATGCGCGTACTGGATATAGTAGACGGGGTTATCGTTGCTCCTTGATTTGGCGAGCTCCAGGTCAAAGTCCAGGTGCTGATCATTGGAGCGCATCACGTAAAAGAAGCGCGCTGCGTCGTTGCCGACTTCTTCACACAGCTGTCGCAGGGTCACAAATTCTCCTGAGCGCGTAGACATCTGCACTTTTTCGCCGCCGCGGAAAAGAACGGCGAACTGCACGAGCCGCACCTCGAGGCTATCTGCAGGCTCGCCCATGGCGATCAGCCCCGCCCGCACGCGTGCGACATAGCCGTGATGGTCGGAGCCAAGCACGTCGAGCAACAGGTCGTTGCCACGCTTGCGCTTGTCGAGATGATAGGCAATGTCTGATGCAATGTAGGTTTTCTGCCCGTTTTCCCTGACGACAACGCGATCTTTCTCGTCACCGAATTCGGTTGCTTTAAACCATTTTGCGCCGCTCTTTTCAAAAACCAGCCCCTGCTCCTCAAGGCGCGTTATGGCTTCGTCGACAAGCCCTGAGCTGAACAGCTCGCGCTCGGAATAATAGCGGTCTACCTGCACGCCAAACCTCGCGAGGTCGTCCCGAATGTCGTCGAGGATTGCATTGAGGCTTGCGTCGAACACGAGCTCGAACTGATTGCCAAGAAGTTTTTTGCCGCGGGCAATGAGCGCGTCTATGTGGGCCTCTTTATCACCCTCGGGCGCGTCGGGCGGCAGCCCTGCCGCGAACAGTTCGCTATGCTTTCTGCTGAGATCGGCGCCATGCTGCGCATGCAGGTTTTTCGCGATCTCCCGGATGTAGTCACCGCGATAGCCATTGCTCGGGAACGTGATGCGCTCGCCACATACCTCCAGGTAGCGCAGCCAGGTGCTGACGGCGAGAATGTCCATCTGCCTGCCCGCATCGTTGACGTAGTATTCGCGGTGCACGGTAAACCCAACGGCTTCCAGCAGGTTTGCGACCGTTGCGCCGTAGGCCGCGTGTCGTCCGTGACCGACGTGCAGCGGTCCGGTCGGATTCGCAGAGACAAACTCGACCAGCACGCGCGCCCCCGCATTGCTCGCGGAGGTGCCGAATGTTTCAGCCTTGTCCAGGATCTCCGCCACCATGCGGTGGTAGGCCGCGGGCGTGAGATGCAGGTTGATAAATCCCGGGCCCGCGATATCCAGCTTTGCCACCAGCGCTGATTCGGGAAACGCGGCGCAGAGCGTCTCGGCAATCTGGCGCGGACTCTTGCGCGCCGGCTTCGCCAGCACCATGGCGATGTTGCAGGCGAAGTCTCCGTGGCTCGGGTCCCGCGTGCGCTCCACAACGGGCGTCGGCACGGTTGCGCTGTCCGGTATGAGCGTGTCGCGACAGGCCTCGAGGGCCTGCGCAAACAGTTCGGTGATCTGCGTTTTCAAGTGAGCTTCCGGTTGACGACGGGAGGGCGAGCCGTGCCCGCCTCGATTGCGAGGATTCTAACGCGCGACCGGCAATGAAAGTAAGGCACTAAAAAAGCTCGATGGGATCAACGTCGAGTGACCAGCGCACCTGGCGCGCGCCCTCGAGCTGGCCCAGCTCGGGCGCCCAGCTCTTAAGAAACGCCTGAAAACGTTCCCTGCTCGCACACTGCAGAAGCAACTGTGCCCGATAGCGGCCGGCGCGTTTTTCCATGGGCGCCGGGGCCGGGCCCAGAACCTGCACCACGTTACTCGACATCGATGCGGCCAGTTCTTTTGCCAGCCGGGCCGCCCGCTCCAGATAGCGGCGAGGTGCCTCGGGCCCGGGGGCTTCGGCCCGCAGCATGGCCAGGTGGGTGAACGGCGGCCAGCGCGACTGCCTCCGCTCATCCAGCGCTGCTTCTGCGAAAGACCCGTAGCCTTCGCTGATAAGGCGCTGCAGCAAGGGGTGCTCAGGATAGGATGTCTGAATTACTACCTCGCCGGGCTTTTCGGCGCGCCCCGCCCTGCCCGCCACCTGCACCAGGGTCTGTGCAAAGCGTTCGTTGGAGCGAAAGTCACTTCCGAACAGGCCCTGGTCGGCGTTCAGCACGGCGACAAGAGTAACGTCGGGAAAATGATGGCCCTTGGTTAGCATCTGCGTACCAATCAGGATCCGTGTCCGGCCACTTTGCACGTCGTCCAGCATCTTCTGCATCGAACCCTTGCGCTGCGTACTGTCGCGATCGATGCGCGCAATGTTCACCTTCGGGAACAGTTCGTGAAGCGTTTCCTGCATGCGCTCGGTGCCCTGGCCAACGGCTGCAAGCTCGTCAGCGCACGCGCCGCAGACGGCCGGTATGCCCGTTTCCCTGCCGCAGTGATGGCAGCGCAATCGACCGCTGGACATGTGCAGCGTCATGCGCGCGTCGCAGCGATCACAGGGGGCCACCCAGCCGCAGGCGCCGCAAAACAGTGCCGGCGCATAGCCGCGCCGGTTGAGAAAGAGCAGCACCTGCCCGCCCGATTCGAGGTGCCGCGAGATGGCCGCAATAAGCGGCGTACTGAGTCCTTGCCGGGAGGCGTGAGCGCGCATGTCGAGCAATCGCACTTGCGGGTGGCTAACGCTGCCGGGACGCTCTGGAAGCCTGAGTCGCTTCGAACGATTGCGCAGGGCATTGTTGATGGATTCCAGGGACGGAGTAGCTGACCCGAGGACTACGGGAATATCCAGTCGGCGTGCGCGCATGATGCCCAGGTCGCGGGCGGAATACCGAAAGCCATCCTGCTGTTTGAATGAGCCGTCGTGCTCCTCGTCGATGACAACAATGCCGGGATCAGGGAATGGTGCGAACACTGCGGAACGGGTTCCTATGATGAGACGTGCATCACCGCTGGCCGCTCCACGCCACGCTGCCAGTCGCTCGGTGTCGCTCAGGCCGGAGTGGAGCACGGCCATGTTTACGTCGAAGCGTTTCTCGAACCGGGCGAGCAGCTGCGGCGTCAACCCGATCTCGGGCACCAGCAGCAGCGCTTGCCTGCCGCGCGCCAGGACCTCGCTGATAACCCGCAGATAAACTTCTGTTTTTCCGCTGCCCGTAACGCCGTCTAGCAGAAAGGCCTGGTACGCGCCGAGCCCGGCGCTGATGGTGGATACGGCTTCTTGCTGGGCTTCGGTCAGCGTGAGTTCGCTTCGGTTTCCCGCCCCGGGTTCGTGCTTCGACGGCGGCGCTTCATTCGATGCCCCCTGCGCGCTCTGCAGCTGAATCTCGCATAAACCCTTGGTAACGAGCGAGCGAAGAGCGCCGCGCCAGTCCCAGTCGAGTTCTGCCAGATCGTCGAGGGCGGCACCGTCAGGCTTGCCAACGATGCGGCCAAGCAGTTCAGCCTGCCGCGGGGCGCGACTCGCCATACCGGCAATGTCGGCAGCGAAACCGGCTGTCGTTGCGACGGCATATTTCGCCATCTCGCTAGCCGAACGCCCCTGTCGCAGCAGGCGCGGAAGTGCTGCGTCTATCACTTCGCCAAGAGGATGCTGATAGTAGTCAGATGCCCAGACGAGCAGCGCGAGCAGATCCGCATCGAGCACCGGCTCTGTTTCAAGCAATTGCAGCGCCGCCCGAAGCTTGCTCCTGGGCAGCGCACTCGAGGTTTCCAGTGCCACGAGAACGCCGACAAGCTGCTTGCGGCCAAACGGCACTTGAACGCGGCAGCCGGGCCTGAGCTCCGTGTCGGATACGCCCCGTGGAGGGAGGTAGTCGAACAATCCAGAAAGGGGAACGGGGACGGCGACCTTGAGAATCTTGGGCTCGGTCATGTCCGACCATTTTGCCACCGGCCCGGGAGCCTGTCGCCCGCCCCTGAGTTTTCAACAGAAGCTGTGGATAAGTCTGTGGAGGGTTTCAGCCTGAGGCATTTCCAAGCCCGCCAAAAAAATTGCGCATTTTTTGCGCAATTTCGCTTATAAGGCATCTTTTATCATTTAAATCATATGGTTATAGATTAAGCCTAATGTGATACTTTTGTTGCGGAGATCAAGTCCCATGATTTTTACGGGTTTGTGCATAAGCGGGAGTGATCCGCAGGCACCTGGCATCTGGCCAGGGGTGTCAACGGTTGCGCATTTCGAGCGTTGATATGAATACAAATCAGCGAAGGAAGGGCCGTAATGGGTCAGGATTATTATCGTTGTTATCGCGCCCGCGAACCGGGCGGATCCAGAACAGATGGCGGGCAAGGGCGTTGCTGGCTGCGGCTGTATGGTCGGCCGGGGAGCTGGCATTATGTGGCCCGCGACGGAGCCGCGCGTGTCTGCTGAGGCGCTGGCGGATTTTTGCATGGCTGACCAGCGCTCAGACTGCTTGAGCGCGGGCAGCTTGAGACTTCCCCTGGAGGAACCCGCTCTGGAACTAGCCCGGGAAATGGATCGCTTCCTGGCGGGCGTCGAACAGAGCGCTTTTCGCATCGCCCGTTACCATCTCGGCGATGCCGACGAAGCGCTGGACGTGGTCCAGGATGCGATGATCAGCCTGGTGCGCAGCTATGCCAGGCGTTCTCCAGAAGACTGGAAACCGCTTTTCTTCAAGATTTTGCAAAACCGGGTCCGGGATATGCAGCGCAAGCGCAGCGTACGAGCGCGGGTGATGGGATTCCTGCCCGGTGGATTTCGCGATGACATTGCGGAGGTCGATCCTATTCAGCAGGCGCCTGACACTGACGCGCCGGACCCCGGCAAGCAGCTGGCGCTGGATGACGCAATGGCGGGCCTCGAGCATGCGGTAAGCGAATTGCCCCCACGCCAGCGAGAGGCCTTCCTGCTTCGTACGCTGGAATCGCTGTCGGTCGAAGAGACCGCGACGGCGATGGGCTGCAGCGAAGGCAGCGTCAAGACTCATTATTCGCGCGCTGTTCACAAGCTGCGCGCAGAGCTCGGAGAGCACTGGGATGCCACAGACTGATAACAAACCTGATTTCGAATCACGGCTACGCGAAAAATTGCGCGGCGATATGCCGGCGCTCGACGCGCGTACGCGCTCGCGCCTGAACCAGGCGCGACAGGCAGCCGTCGCCGAGCTGAACAAACCAGGCTGGTCATCGCTGCTGCGTCCGGGCAGCTGGCTGACCGCAGGGGGCGCCGTTGCGGCTGCCGTGACGGTGGCGCTGCTACTGCGACAGGGCGGCCTGTCGCCGGATCTTCCCGTGTACGCGCCGGTTGAGGACATCGAGATTATTTTGAGCGAGGGCGATTTCGAGCTCTATGAGGAGCTCGAGTTTTATGCCTGGGTCGAGCTGCAGCCGGAGGTGGGTTGATTTTGAAACCCACGAGTCTGCTTAAGGGCCTGGCGGCGGCAGGCTGTATTGCCGTTGGCAGCGTGGCGAGCGCGGAGCAGGACGTGCTGCCCGAAGACGCATTCCTGGAGTTTCTGGGCGGCTTCGAAACGGCCGACGGTGACTGGGTAGATCCGATGTCGCTGGCCGAGCTCGACGGCGACACAGACGCGGAAGTAAAACGTGAAAGTGATGATGAAGAGATGCGCGGAGACGATGAAGATGAAACGTAATTCAAACAAGCTGCTGGTGTCTTTGCTGCTTGCCTGGCTCGTGATGCCGGCGCACGCCGAGGAGCAGCCCGTCTCCTGGTCAGAGTTGTCCGATCAGCAGCAGTCACTGTTGGCGCGCCATCAGGAAAACTGGAACGAGATGCCGGTCACGCGCCAACAGAAGCTGCTGCGCGGCAGTGAGCGCTGGCTGAAGATGGATTCGGACGAGCGTGCCGAGGCGCGCCGCCGATTCGAACGCTGGCAGAATCTCGACGAGGTTGAACGCGAGCGCCTGCGAAACAACTATGAAACGTTTCGCGAGCTGTCTCCCGCAGAGCAGCGCCGGCTCATGAATAACTATCGACGCTTCAAGCGCCTCGAGCCTGACGCGCAGCGCGACCTCAGAAAACGCTGGCGCGACCTGACCCCGGAACAGCGGATGCGCGTGCGCGACCAGATGCGCAGAGTGAGTCCGCAGCAGCGTCGCAAGCTGTTGCGCGATCGTGTGCGCCTGGATCGCAGGGGTCCCCTCGGCAACTGATCTCCGGAAGCGCCCGCAGGCCGCCTTTCAGATTTCTTTGATGGCGTGGATGAGTTCGCTCACTGCCGCCTGACCATCGCCGTAGAGCATGCGCGTCTGATCAAGGAAGAACAGCGCGTTTTCGATTCCCGAGAAGCCGGCGCCCTGGCCTCGCTTGATGACAATAACGTTTCTTGCCTTGTCGGCGTTGAGTATCGGCATGCTGTAAATCGGGCTGGCCGGGTCTGTGCGCGCAACCGGGTTGACCACGTCATTGGCCCCGATAATCAGCGCGACGTTGGTGCTTGCGAACTCTTCATTGATCTCGTCCCGGTCAAAAATCTTGTCGAAAGGGACGCCTGCCTCAGCCAGCGCTCTTATTTCAGCTGGCCGATCAATTAAGGGCGTCGTCTGATCTCAAGTTGCATTCGGGTGACATTCTGGATTAAAACAAGGCGCCAGAGAAAGGGGTCAGGCAATTGGCAAAACTCAGTCAGCAGGTTCTGAGAACGGACGTATCGGGCATGCCCCTGGAGTGGGTGGATTACCGCGAAGCCGTGCGCCTCTATCATATGGGCAACGTTGTGTACGCCTGTGGCAGCATTCTTTACAGGCTGCATGGCGGCATCAATGCTGCATCGGGCACGCAAAGCGTTCTCGATGTGAACTCGATTATCGCGACGTCAGGCAATACCCACGTCCTGCACAAGGTCCGCGAAGACTACGCGCCGCCCATGAACAACCGCACCCTGTTCAAACGCGACGGCTATCTGTGCATGTACTGCGGCGAGCATTTCGCGATCTCGGAGCTGTCTCGCGACCATGTGACCCCCCTTTCCCAGGGCGGCCGGGACGTTTGGACCAATGTCATAACTGCCTGCCGTCGCTGCAACAATCACAAGGCGGGCTGCACGCCCGAGCAGGCCGGGATGCAGCTGCTCGCCGTACCGTTCACGCCGACATACGCCGAATATATCTATTTAAAAGGCCGGCGCGTGTTGGCCGATCAGATGGAGTTCCTGTGCGCACATTTCCCGCGCAGAAGCCCGCTCCGTGCCCGCCTGGAAAATCCGCAACGGGCTTAGAAGGATCTCACATGCCGGTCGGGTCTCTCTGCTCGTAATCGTCCGGCACCGCCAGTCGTTTCGCATCCACTTTTTCGAAGTTTGCCCACACCAGGCGACTTTCTTTGTCTAATGCAAAGTTATTGCTCCTGATGGGTATGCCGCCGACAACCTCGAGGTCGAACAATTCTCCCGCTCCTGGCGAGAATTTCCCGACCAGGGATGACATCGCGGAAAACGCGGCCAGCAGAGACTTATAGTCTTTTTTCGAAATACCTAACTTACCGGGACTGCTCACACAGATTTCGAGCTCCTTTTCTCCGTCCTTGAACAGCTCGCCTGAGGTGCAGGTAAATCCGGAGACTTCCTCGCTGCGACCTGAACTGCGAAACTCGCGCGCAGCAACCTCGGGCCTGGCGCCGGGCATACGCTGCTTCAGCATCGCCTGCATGCGCTCGCGTTGTTCAGGAGGCAGCATCGCAAGCTGACTCTGAACTTCGGCCATGGCAGCCTCCATCTGCTCCGACACGCCGTCGACAAATTCTTCGTCAATTATCATGTAGCGCCGGTTCTCATGCTCAAGTACCGTCATCGTTGTGCCGCTTCCAGGGTAGATGATGCTGGAATCGTCATCGCCAAACATCACCCTGCCGTCGCTGATCAGGATCTCGCTGCCGTCGTCAAAACGCAGCTCAGCGTCAGCGAGCACCGATGACGCAAACAAAACCGATATCGTTGCCAGGAACCATTTCATTGTCCGTCTCCCTTGTTGCAAAGTTTCCCTGTTAGTCACAAAGTAGCCAAATTATTGGTTTTTGACCACCCGGACGTGATGATGATCTACCTCGTCGATGCCAGTGTTTACGTGTTTCGGGCGTGGTTTTCAATTCCGGACAAGATGACCGGGCCGCACGGCCACCCTGTTAACGCCCTGTATGGCTACACGCGGTTTCTCGGCGACCTCCTTGAGCGGTCGCAGCCGCAAAAAATTGCGGTGGCATTCGATATCAGCCTGACATCTTCCTATCGCAACGAGATCTACCCGGAATACAAAGCCAATCGAGAGCCGGCACCGGAGGAGCTTAAGCGCCAGTTCGCCGCCTGCCGTGAGGTTACAGAGGCCCTCGGCGTGCCACAGTTTGCCAGCGAGCGTTACGAGGCCGATGACCTGATAGGCGGCATGGCTTCGTTCATGCGCGACAAGGGCAGCACATCGGTGATCGTTACCCGGGATAAAGATCTCGCCCAGCTCCTGCGCGAGGGCGATATTTACTGGGACTATGCCGGAGACAAGCGTTTTGCCTACGAAGAAATTGAAGAGAACTTCGGCGTGCGACCGGAGCGCATCGCGGATTTTCTCGCGCTTACCGGGGACAAGGTCGATAACATTCCCGGCGTGCCCGGCATTGGCAAAAAAACCGCCGCGCTACTACTCAAACACTTTGCATCGCTTGACGAGCTTTACGCTGGCCTTGATGCAGTAGCATCGCTCAAAATTCGCGGCGCGAAGAGCATCGCCGCGAAGCTCACCGAGCACCGCGAAACAGCTTACCTGGCGCGCAAGCTGACGCGCATCCCCGAAGATGTTGGTATCCGCTTTCGCGAGAAAGAATTCCACCGGATGCCGCCGGACATGGAGCGGCTGGCGATGTTTTTCGAGGAGCACGGCCTGGGGCGCACGCTTCGTGAGCAGGCAAATCGGATTGCCGCCACTTTCGACCGATGATTCCTTGCAGGCCCGGGCTTGGTGAACTGGCGTGAAATCAGCGATGCGGCGGGCATCCCGCTGCGCGGCGAGACCGCCCGCGCCGTGTCGGGTGGCTCGATAAGCACCGCGTATCGCGTTGAGTCATCAGATGCGCCCGTCTTTATAAAACTGGAACCTGCGCGCAACGCCGACAGGCTGGAGGCCGAAGCCGACGGGCTGGCGGCCCTCGCGGCGACCGCTACGCTGCGGGTCCCCGCGGTGCTCGCCTGCGATCTGGCAGGCCAGGAATCCGGTACGGCTTTTCTGATTATCGAGTGGATCAGTTCCGGCCGAAGCGCGGGCGCTGCTGCACTTCTGGGGTCCGGGCTTGCGGCACTGCACGGAGCTCAAGCGAGTAACTTTGGCTGGCACCGCGATAACTACATAGGATCAACCCCGCAGCCGAATGCCAGGACCGACAGCTGGGCAGAGTTTCTGCGCGAACATCGACTTGGTTTCCAGTTC
>JABDLF010000010.1 GCA_013003115.1 Gammaproteobacteria bacterium | reverse complement strand
ATTTCAGGCTCAATGGAAACACGTCGATTCAGGCGGAATGGCTTGGGCTGACCGGCCTCGAGCAACGCCTTACGCGATTGAATGGCGAACTGAATTTCACGGAAAAGACCGTGAGGGCAAATGATATAGACGCCATGCTGTTTGGTCGGCCCGTGAAGCTCGATATCCGGCCCGGCAGCGATGCGAGCGGCGCAATTACATCGACACTCGTCGAACTCAGAGGCCGCCATTCCAGCACAAACCTGGTGGGAAATCTGCCTTTCCCTGTCCAGGTGGTGATGGACGGTGAGACCGACTGGCAGGCGGTTGCCCGCCTGCCGTCAGGTGGATCTTCCGGGGAGCGCTTTTCTGTGGAAGTCAGCTCCGCGCTCACGGGCATGGCGATAAGCCTGCCGGATCCGGTTTTCAAACCTGCAGGGGAAAGCAGGCGCTTTACGGCAGACATCGCGTTTCCTCAAGACGGCGAGATCACCATGCGGACAAGGCTGGGCAACGCATTTACGGGCTTTAGCCGGTTCAGCAAAGACCGCGGAACGTGGCGGCACGAGCGCAGCGCTGTGGGTCTCGGTGAATCAATCGAAAACTTGCCGGCAACCGAGGGGCTGGTTGTCAGCGGAGCCGTCGATGCATTGGCGATTGATGACTGGATCGAGGTTGACTGGCAAACACCGGATGACGGGTCGCCACCGCTTCTGCGCTCTGTAAATATGCGTGCTTCCAGACTGTCTGCGTATGGACAGGTCATCCCCGAGGCAGCCATCAAGCTTGATCGCAATGCAAGAGAATGGCTTGCCCAGATCACCAGCGAAAGGGTAGAGGGCTCGCTGCTGATCCCCGTTGATCTGGACGGTGATGAACCCGTGTTTGCGGACATGGTTAGGTTGGTACTGATGCCGGAAGATACACAATCAGGCGTTTCTGAAACAGCAGATCCGCGCGAGCTGCCCGCAATGCGAATTTCGACTGCCGAATTTGTTTACGATGACATGAGTTTCGGGTCGATGAGCGCGGTTATTTCGCGATCGCCGAACGGCCTGGTGCTGGAGAGCTTTGAGACCCGGGATCCGGGTTTTGTTGTCGAGGGCGGCGGGCGCTGGGAGGTGGTGGATGGCCAGGAGGGCTGCAATTTCGACTTCGATCTCACCGCCAGCAATGTGCGACGCGCGCTCACTCAGCTGGCTTTTGATCCAATAATGAAGGCGACAGAGGCAACGGTATCCGGGCAACTACGGTGGCGCGGCCCGCCAGACCGTAATTTTCGCGAAGCACTTTCCGGAACCGTCAGCGTGCGCGTAGGCGACGGGCAGCTGCTGGATGTAGAGCCGGGGGCCGGCCGCATGTTCGGTTTGCTTTCAATCGCGGCGTTGCCTCGTCGGCTGAGCCTCGATTTTCGCGACGTATTCGACAGCGGATTTGGTTTCGACGGGATCAGTGGTGATTTCGAGCTCGTCGACGGCCAAGCCTATACTAATAACCTTGTGCTGGACGGTCCGGCCGCTGACATAGGAATCGCCGGGCGCGCCGGGCTCGTTGCCCGCGACTACGATCAGACCGCCGTGGTCAGGGCAAACCTCGGTTCGGCCTTGCCTGTTGCAGGCGCGTTGGCGGGTGGGCCGGCGGTTGGCGCGGCGCTGCTGATTTTCTCCGAGATCCTCAAGGACCCACTCAAGGACATGTCGAAAGTCCTCTATCGGGTTACCGGCAGCTGGGATAATCCGGATATTGTGCGGGTGAACCAGGCGGTTGCCGATGCACCGACCGTCGAGGGCGTCCCTCCTGTTCCTGCAGGCGACGATGGCGGTTGAGAAAGCGGCTAAGCGCGCGTCGACCGTAATTGTCGCGGCAGTGCAGATGTCGTCAGGCAGCGACGTCGCGGGCAATCTCGCCGAAGCGGAGAGACTGCTTGGCAGTGCCGCGCAGTCCGGTGTCACCCTCGCCGTGTTGCCGGAGAACTTTGCCTTCATGGGCAAAACTGACGCGGAGCGCCTCAAAATCGCCGAGCCGTCGGGGGACGGGCAGATTCAGCGTTGGCTCACAAGCACCGCAAAGAAGTTTGGTATGTGGCTGGTGGGTGGGACGATTCCCGTCACCGCGGGGAGCGGTCGCTGCTATTCATCGTGCTTTGTTGTGGACGCCGCGGGGAAAGTCGTGGCGCGCTACGACAAGCGCCACCTGTTCGACGTGGTTGTTCCCGGGAGTACGGAAAGTTATCGCGAATCAACGAATACCGTTGCGGGTGAAGAAATCGTGGTCTGCGATTCGCCATTGGGAGTGCTAGGCCTCGGTGTTTGCTATGACCTGCGCTTTCCTGAGCATTTTCGCAGCATGCTTGAGGCAGGCATGCAGGCCGTTGCACTGCCCGCCGCCTTCACGCGCCCCACGGGCGATGCTCACTGGGAAGTGCTGATACGGGCGCGCGCAGTCGAGAATCTTTGCCCCGTCATTGCCGCCGCGCAGTGCGGCCGTCACGCCGGTGGCAGGGAAACTTGGGGGCATTCCATGGTTGTGGACGCCTGGGGCCAGGTGATCGTGGCATGCGCCGACGAGCCCGGCATTGCCGTTGCCGGCCTTGATATGCAGGCGGTGCAAAAAATTCGTACCCAGTTTCCGGCGCTCAGACACCGCAATCCGTGAATTGGCGTCACGATCGGGCTTTTTTTTCCGGTAGAATTTAGGGTTTAACCTTTTCCAGTTGGTCAATATTGAATGAACGCAAATGCTCTTGATATCGCGCGCCAGGCGCTGCTCGATCCCACAGGACTGGATGATCAGCAGCTGCAAACCACGCTTGGTCACATCATGGGTCACGCGGTGGACAACGCAGACCTGTATTTCCAGCTGAGCCGCCATGAATCCTGGTCGCTGGAAGACGGCATTGTCCGGGATGCGAGGCATAGCGTTGAGCAGGGCGTTGGCGTGCGCGCCATGAGCGGCGAAAAAACCGGTTTTGCCTACTCTGACGACCTGGTTTTGCCGGCGCTGACGCGTGCCGGTGAAGCGGTGAGGGCCATTGCGCGCCAGGGCGGGGGAAATGCAATGAGTTCCTGGAGGTCGAGCCCCGGACGCAGGCTCTACCTGCCCATGGACCCCCTCGAATCTCTGGACGATGAGGCCAAGGTACGTTTGCTTCAGGAGGTCGATGCGAAAACGCGCGCGGTCGACCCCCGGGTTAAGGAAGTAATGGTGAGCCTTGCCGGCGTGCATGAAGTAATTCTGATTGCTGCCAGTGACGGTACATTCAGCGCCGACGTGAGGCCGCTCGTACGCCTGAACGTGTCGGTGATAGTTGAGCAGGATGGTCGGCGCGAGCAGGGGTACGTCGGTGGTGGTGGTCGCGTCGGTTACGAACATTTCCTCGAAGACGATCGTGCATTTGAGTTCGGTCGTGAGGCCGTGCGGCAGGCGCTTGTCCTTCTGGATGCCGTGGACGCGCCCGCGGGCAGCATGGACGTGGTGCTTGGCCCGGGCTGGCCCGGCGTTCTGCTGCACGAGGCAATTGGCCACGGGCTTGAGGGCGACTTTAATCGCAAAGGCACGTCGGCTTTTGCGGGGCGGATGGGAGAAAGGGTCGCATCTGAGCTTTGTACGGTGGTTGACGATGGCACCCTGGAAAACCGCCGCGGGTCTTTGAATATAGACGATGAGGGCACCCCCACGCGCTGCACAACGCTGATAGAGAACGGTGTGTTGGTTGGTTTCATGCAGGACAAGATGAACGCGAGGCTCATGGGCACAGAGTCCACGGGCAACGGGCGTCGGGAATCATTCGCGCATCTGCCTATGCCGCGCATGACGAATACCTATATGCGAGCGGGTCCGCATGATCCCGGGGAAATTATTTCCTCGGTCAAGAAGGGTCTCTACGCCGTTAATTTTGGCGGTGGGCAGGTGGACATAACTTCCGGCAAGTTTGTGTTTTCAGCCTCCGAGGCTTACCTCATCGAAGATGGAAAAGTTACGCGGCCCGTCAAGGGCGCAACCCTCATCGGTAACGGGCCTGATGTCCTCACGCGAGTCAGCATGGTCGGCAATGATCTCGAACTCGACGAAGGTGTCGGCGTATGCGGCAAAGAAGGCCAGAGCGTGCCGGTTGGCGTCGGGCAGCCCACGCTGCGCGTGGATGGCCTGACCGTCGGTGGCACGAGCGCATGACACGCACAATTAAGGGCTGAGGGCGGCGCTGCCGCCTTGCCAACTTTGTGAGCGGGACAACGCGTATACGCGAAGCTTGCATTGCCGATGTACCGGTTCTCGCCACGCTAGGCAGGAAAATCTCAAAGACGTGGTTTGCCGAGGTTTACACCGACAGTGAACTGCTGGAATTCCTTGATCGCGATTTCAGTGAAGACGTGCTTTCTAACCACATCCAGTCTCCCGAGTCTCACACCTACCTGATTCACGAGTGGGGCGATGACCCGGTGGGTTTTGCGAGAATCAACTGGGGCAGACCCATACCCCTGACGGACGAAACGGGCGCAGAGCTGCAGAAAATCTACTATTTGCCCGGACATACCGGGAAGGGTCTCGGCCGCGCGCTGATGACGGCAGTTACCGAAGCGGTTGCGGCCCGCGCCGTATCCAGTCTCTGGCTGGACGTGCTGAACAGCAACCCCCGGGCCCGAAGCTTTTATCTGGAGCTGGGTTTTGAGGTCATCGGCGACAAGCCGTTTGCAACAGGCCGGGGTGAGATTGGTATGCAGGTAATGCGCAAGCGGCTGGGTTAGCCGCAGCGGCAGTAAAGCCGGCTGCCTGCTCCCGGCCATCGTTTCACCTAAGTAGCTGATTTTCTCCCCTGCAATTTCGCAAGCAGGCTTCAGATAAGGCCACGAATTGCGGTCGCGCGGCGAAGGCAGGCAATATCGACGAGTGGCGGGGCGCATCGATGACGCATGACGAAGAGAAGTTCCTGGATTCATTCGAGAATTGCTTGCTGCCGCCGGGCGAGTGGACGCATGCCGCGCATATTCAAATGGCCTGGCTTTGTCTGCAGGCCGACGTTTTCGATGCTGCGCTCACGCGCATTCGTGCCGGAATCCTGAGATACAATGCAAAGGTGCTCAACAAGCTGGGCGAATATCACGAGACGGTTACCGTCGCCTTTGCAACGCTGATTGCCTCGCGCATTGAGCCGGGCGAAACGTGGGAGCAGTTCAGGGGCCGCAACGCTGATTTATTTGCGCGCAAGCCGCCGGCGCTGGCAAATTATTATTCTGCCGAAATGCTGATGTCCGAACGCGCCCGCAGCCAGTTCGTTGAGCCCGACCTGCAGCCTTTGCCTCGTAAGCTGTCGGGCAATTTGGTAACTAAAAAGTGCCGAGGGGATTAAGCTATGGCTGGAAACAAAACGCGCAAAACCGCCGCCAGCGTAAAGAAATTTCTTGATGGCGTCGACAACGCCAGACGTCGCGAAGACGCCTGGGTTGTACATGATCTGATGGCGGAGTTGAGCGGACAGCCAGCGACGATGTGGGGCAGTTCGCTGGTCGGATTTGGCAGCTACCATTACAAGTACGACAGCGGCCGCGAAGGCGACTTCATGCGCGTGGGCTTCTCGCCCCGCAAGCAAAACATGGTGCTCTATATCATGCCGGGGTTCGGGAGCTACGATGACCTGATGGCGAAGCTCGGCAAGCACAAGACCGGCAAGTCGTGTCTCTACATCAACAAGCTGGACGATGTGCATATGCCTACGCTGCGCAAGCTTGTTGCTGCGTCGCTGAAGGCTATGAAAAAGAAGTACCCGGACTGAGGGCTCTGCCGGGCCGACATATGAAGAAGTCCGATCTGCCGCAAAAACTCTGCCCTGTTTGCGACAGGCCGTTCAGCTGGCGCAAAAAATGGAGAAACAACTGGGCGGCTGTCCGCTACTGTTCGGAGCGCTGTCGACGCAGTGCAGGAAACGCACCGGGCGTGCGCGGCAGGGGCTGACGGGCACTGCGCTGGCAAACACCATCAAGCGTGCAGGTAGCACGCGACGCAAGGGGAGTCACGATGAACAAGGCGCCGACCTGCTCGGCCTGCGATACAACCATGCTGGCCGGCTTTGTACCGGACAAGTTCGATGCAACGGGCTCGGCGGGACAGCTTTCGTGGCACCCAGGCAAGGTTGAAGAAAAGCGGCTGCTCGGCTTGAAGACCGGCGGCGTCAGGTACGACAAGAATTCCGCAAAGGCCATTACCGCTTACCGGTGTCCCGGCTGTGGCCTCATCCTCCACTTCGCGCATTAGGGTGCGCACGAATTTTTGACATTGCGCCGGGCGGCTGCTAAATCTCGACGCACGGTTCAGAAAAGTTCGACAAGGAGGTCGATATGTTCAGATTAGCTCTTTCGGTGCGCGGCGCGTCCGCCGACGCCCTGCAGGCGGTTTCTCGTCGCCTGTTCCCCGGGGCACTGCCCGATTTCTTTTCGGTTGCCTATGACATCGAGCGACAGGTTGGATCCAGCCCGGCGTCAAGCGGTGTCAGCAGCGTTTCGTGGTGCTACTGGCGCGCAGACGCGAGCCTGTCTTCACCGTGCCCGCGGCCTGACGACATGCAGATATTTTCCTGGGAAGACGGTGCGGTGAGCTACCGGGTCAAGCGCTGCTACAAGCGAGTGGAGGGTCGCTGGGAATGGGTAGGCGCCGGCATCCGGGTGGGCTGCAACCGAACACCGGCCGCAGCCTCGGTTAGTCCTTGCGCGGGTCCGGCTGCGCCAGCACTTTCTCGCGCTGCTTCTGCCTGAACGCTTCGAGCGCTTCGTGCACATCGGGATACTTGTTAGCCAGGATGGCGGCGGCGAGCAGTGCGGCGTTGATCGCCCCTGCTTTGCCGATTGCCAGCGTCCCCACGGGTATACCGGCCGGCATTTGCACCATCGACAGCAGTGAATCGAGACCATCGAGCTTCGATTCCATCGGCATGGCAAGCACAGGAAGTGTGGTAAACGCCGCAGCGACGCCGGCCAGGTGCGCTGCACCGCCGGCGGCGGCCAGGATCACTTCAAGGCCGCGTTCGCGGGCACTCGTACAATAATCATGTACCGCGTCGGGTGTGCGGTGCGCGGATATGGCGCGCGTTTCGTGTTCGATACCGAGCCCGTCAAGGGTCAGCGATGCATGTTGCACCACGCCCCAGTCCGACTTGGACCCCATAATTACGCCTACTAGTGGTTTCATGTTTGTAGTCTACCAATCCTGATCAAAATCATCACCTGAAATTACTCGCCTTCAGCGTCCTCGCCGCGGCCCGCGGGTGGCAGCGTTTTTAAATAACGGAAAAGACTGCGCGCACTTGCAGGCGGCTTGTCGTGGTCGCGCTCGAATCGCGCCTGGCGAACCAGGTTGCGTACGCGCTGCCGATCGACCTCCGGCCAGACCTCCAGCAGTTCACCGAGGAGTTCATCGCCTTCTGCGATCAGGCGGTCACGCCAGTTCTCGAGGTGATGGAATCGCCGCGCCGAGTTTCTGTGTTCCGCTGCCTGCTGCTCGAGCGCTGCCTGCACGCCGCTCGCGTCAATTTCGCGCATCAGCTTACCGATGAACTGTCGTTGACGATAAAGCGCCCGTCGACTTGTCATCGTGCGGGCGTCTTTCACCGCAGCGCGCAGCTCCTCGGGCATCGGAATGGCGAGAAACTGGCTTTCCGGCATGCTGACGAGCTGCTCACCCAGCTTTTGCAGGGCTGTGCTCTCGCGCTTGAGCTGGGATTTGCTTGGCGCGTCCCGGTGCGTGTCATTTTCGCTCACAGAATCTCGTCCAGCACGCGAATCAATTGCATAACCTCATCGCGAGAATTGTAGTGAACCAGGGATGCCCGAACGACGCCATTCTGTCCGGCGAGCCCGAGATATTCGATCAGTCTCGGCGCGTAAAAATGCCCCCAGCGAATTGCAATCTTGTGTCGGTCAGTGAGAGGGGGAATGCTGGCCGAGTCATGCTTTTCAAGCACGAATGAAACGGTGGGCGTGCGCACTGACGAGAAGGGCGATGGGCTGCCAATTATTCTTACGCCCTCGCGCGCATCGAGAAACTCGAGCAGCGGCGTGACGATGTCTTCTTCGTGACGGCTCATCCAGCCGGCCGCTGCCACAATCCTTTCCCGGTCGCCAGCACCGGCGGCGGCGCCGGCGAGTGCGCCCAGTTCGCTGTAGTACTCCGGAACAGCGCCACTGGCGTAGCTTTCCTCGTAGTTCATCCCACCTGGCTGAAACTTTGCGGGAACGTCGTCGGGTTTGAAAAAGCAGTGATTGATGTTCTCGAGCGCCTCGAGTTTATTGCGCTTGCCGACCATCACGGCCTGGTGCGGCCCGTATACTTTGTAAAGACTGAAAACATAGTAGTCGACGTCCCAGGCCTGCACGTCAATTTCATGGTGCGGGGCGTAAGCAACTCCGTCCACACAAACATCCGCACCGTGTTCGTGGACGAATCGGGTTATTTCCGCGACGGGTTCGATGTTGCCGAGAACATTCGATGCGTGGGTAAAACACACGAGGCGCGTGCGTTCGGTCATCAGATCTGCCAGATCGTCGAGCTCGAGGCGCATGCTCTCCAGGTTCAGCTTCCATGTGTTAACGGTTATGCCCTGGCTTTGCAGGCGCAGCCACGGACTGATATTGGCCTCGTGATCAACGTTGGTGACGATGATCTCGTCCCCTTCCACAAGTCGCGACGCCATGGCACGAGACAGGCGCGAGATGAGGCTGCTTGTGGACGGTCCCGAGATAATTTCAGCCGGCTCCCGCGCATTGGTAAATGTGGCCAGCGCGTCCATGGCAGTATCGAGGCGCTGCTGCGCCAGCGCCGAGACTTCGTAGCTGGCGCCCAGCTGCACAGGGCATTCGGTCATATAGCGCGCGGTGCGCTCGATGACTCGCGCGAGGGGAACCGAGCCTCCCGCGTTGTCCATGAAAACCCATTCGCTGGCCAGTGTCGGAAACTGTCCACGCACAAATTTGAGGATGTCATCGGATTTTTCAGCCAGCATCATGTTGTTCCTTGTCTTTTAGCCAGGCGCGAATCTCTGTGGATGCAGCGAGGGCCAGCATAATTACCAGGTCTCCGGGCCTCGCCTCCTGCAACGCAAGGCGCAGCGCTGCCATTTCGTCTTCTGAATGGGCAATCTGACTGGCATCCGCGCCGGCTTCGCGCAATGCTTTCGCCATGATTGCATAAACCTCATTGGGTTCACGGCCGCGATAGTATTTTTCGAGTTCCGATATCACGACGAGGTCGAGGCCGATTTGCCACGCGCTTTGTGCCAGCTCGGCGATGGACGCATCCGGCCGGTCGCCAGCCTGGCCGAAGCAAAGCAATCGTCGTTTCGCCGGTAGTTTTCTGGCCAGCTGAAAAAGGGCACGCATGGCATCGACGTTGTGGGCGAAGTCCACCAGCACTTTTATCCCGTCTACTTCGTAAAGGTTGCAGCGCCCGGGATTGTCGCCGCGCTGGGTCTGCCGCAGGCCCCTCGCAATTGCTTCGTCCGGCACGCCGAGCGCATGCGCCATCGCAATGGCACCGAGTGCATTGGCAATGTTGTGGCGAGCGGCTCCGCTGAAAGTAATCGGCGGTTCTTCGGCGGGCATTATGGCGTGCCATTCTCCGTTTGCCCCGCGCGCCAGTGCGCCGTCGACAACGCTGCAGGCGTCGCCGCCCGCACTGAGATGCTGCGCCAGAATCTTGTTGTCGGCATCCGGGCTGAAAAAGACGATCCGCGCGTCGGTGTTTTGAGCTCTTGCGACCAGCATTGCGTCGTCAGCGTTAAGGATCAGTGGCTTATCGCCGGACAGCGCCCGGGTTACGGTCCACTTTATTTCCAGCAGCTCCTCCAGACTTCGCGAGCCGAAGTCACCGAGGTGGTCCTCGGAGATGTTCGTGATCAGTGCTGCGTCGGCACGCCTGACCGCGAGGCCGCGTCTCAGCAGCCCGCCTCGCGCCGTCTCCAGTACCGCCACGTCAACACGCTGATCCCTCAGCACAGTCCTTGCCCCGCCGGGCCCGGCATAGTCGCCCTCGTCGATAATGGCCCCGCCAACTGCCATCCAGTCCGTCGAAGTCAAGCCGCTGATCCGACCGCCGGCGGCGACCATGTTGGCAACCAGTCGCGACGTCGTGGTCTTGCCGTTGGTGCCGGTTATGAGGCCAACGGGAATGCTGTTGAACGATTCCCAGCGAAGCGCAGCAGTCCCCGGCAACGCCCTGACCGGCCAGCTTTTGGCGTGGCGGCCAAGTCCAAGCGAGACGACATCGTCGTCGAGGAGCCAGGCTGTCTGATGTCGATCTGCTTGCCTGAGCAGCTCTGTCAGCGCAGCCTTGCTTTCTTCAGCTATGGCGCTTCGCACGCCGACAAGCTTGTCTTCGAGTGAATCATCACAATCGCCGTGCAGATTCCACGCCGCCTCGAGAATCTCGGTAGCGGCATACAGAGCATCCATCGGCGCTGATAGCGCCAGGCTGAAACCGCCGATACATTTCCTTGCTGCAAGGGATTCGTTGCGCCAGCCCAGGGCCGCGAGCAGTGGTTCGAGAATATCTGCAAGACCGGCGATGGCGTCGCCGGCCTCAGCGTCATCGCAGGCAATGTCGATGACGGCTCCGGGCTTGTCCCAGACAACGTTGGGTCCCGTCAGGCGGCGACAGTCAAGCAGTTCCACGCAACCAGCTCATCCTAGTCGGCCTCTTCCCGGGCGAGGCGAACGCCGCGTTCGTCGCGAATTATTTCCAGGTCATCGGGAAGTTCGAAGCCGGGCACGTCGACCGCCGGGCCGCGCGCGGCGATGGACTGACTGTCACTGGCAGGCTGGTCGCCGGGTTTGAAGTAAATAATCTGTTTCCAGCAGCGCTTGATCTTGTCGCCAAGAATCAGCACAACGTCTCCGGGGCTGGCGAACTCCAGGGCCTTCTGCGTCGCCTCCTGCTCATCGGGAATAATGTGAATACTGTCATCCGGCACACCGTTGGCGAGCAGCGTATTGCGGAGCATCTTCGGCACTTCGTCGTCACCCCGGCCGCGCCGGTAGTCATCGCGTTTCAGTACATAAATATCAAAATGTCCGGCTGCTGCTGCGGCAATGTCTGCAATATCTTCATCACGGCGATCGCCCGGTGCCGACAGCGCAACAATCCTTTTGCCCACGACGCCGAGTCGGTCAATTACGTCGCACATGGCTTTGACCGCGGCCGGGTTGTGAGCGTAGTCGAGAATAACTTTGAATGGATGCTCGTCGAAAACGTTCATCCTGCCAGGGGCCTGGAAGAAGCCACTGCCGAATGTCCGCAGTCCCTGCATGATGTGTTCGAGGCTGACGTCCATGTTGTAGGCCATCGCCGCAGCGAACATCGCATTTTGCACGTTGTGGATAGCGCGACCCTCGAGGGTCGCCGGAATGAGGTGGGTCCACATCAGTGGAATGTGACGCATGTTGTCGTAGATCGTGATCATGTAGCCATTCATGCCTTGCTCAAGAACCACCGCCCGCCCGCCTGCCTGTATGTGTTCCTTCACCAGTGCATGCGCCGGATTCATGGTGACGTAGCAGACATGTCGGGCGTCGGTATAGTCGGCCATTTGCAGGCAACGCGGATCATCGGCATTCAGGATGGCTGCGTCCTGGGCAACTTCGATCGGCACGCGCTTGAGTTCGGCGAGCTGATCCAGCGTGTCGATACCCTTCATGCCCAGGTGATCGGACGCGACGTTCAAACAGCAGGAGACGTTGCATTCACTGAATCCCAGTCCGCTGCGGATCATTCCGCCCCGGGCGGTTTCGAGAACTGCGGCGTCGATTGCCGGATCACGAAGAATCATCCGCGCAGAGACGGGACCTGTCATGTCGCCTTCAACGGAAAGCTGACCGTCAATATAAACACCGTCTGTCGTGGTCATGCCGACGACGTGCCCCTTCATTTTCAGTATATGGGCAAGCATTCTGGCCGTTGTAGTCTTGCCGTTGGTTCCGGTGACCGCCGCAATGGGGATGCGGGCGGCGGAGCCGGGAGGGAAGAGCATTTCGACCACCGGACCGGCGACATCGCGCGGCGTGCCTTCGCTCGGTGCCACGTGCATGCGAAAGCCCGGGCCGGCGTTGACTTCGCAGATCGCGCCCCCGGTGACGCGGTACGATTCGGCGATGTCCGAGGTCAAAAAGTCCACGCCGCCAACGTCGAGCCCGATCGCCATGATGGCGCGGACGGCCATTTCCTGGTTGTCGGGGTGGATGATGTCGGTGACATCAATTGCGGTACCGCCCGTTGACAGATTGGCGGTGGCGCGCAGGTAGACGACCTCATCTGCGGCGGGCACCGTGCTTCGGTTGTAACCAAGGCGCGCAAGCAGCCGGTCGGCCTGGTCGTCAAACTCGAGTCGGGTCAGCACTTTTTCGTGACCAACGCCGCGCCGCGGATCTTTGTTCACCTCTTCGACCAGCGCTTCGATCGTCGACTGACCATCACCTACCACGTGGCCGGGCACTCTTTTAGCAGCGGCGACCACTTTGCCATTCACCACGAGTATGCGGTGGTCCATGCCCTCGATGCAGGTTTCGACAACCACGGTTTGCCCGTGCTGCTTCGCCTTGTCGAAAGCGACCTTCACGCTTTCGTCGTCGGTCAGATTAATTGACACGCCTCTGCCGTGATTGCCACTCAGCGGCTTGAGCACAACCGGATAACCAATGCGGTTTGCGGCGCGTACCGACTGTCCCGGCGTGCGCACCATGATCTGTCGCGGCACGGGCAGCCCAAGGTCGCGCAGAATCTCATTGGTCTCCTGCTTGTCTCCTGCAAGATCAACGGCGATGTTGGATGTGTTGCCCGTTACGGTGGCCTGGATGCGTTTCTGAAAGCGTCCGTGGCCGAGCTGCAGCAGGCTGTATCGGTTGAGCCTGATCCAGGGAATATCGCGGGCCTCCGCCGCACGCGCCAGCGAGGCCGTGCTTGGCCCGAGTTCACGCCGCTGCGCGTACTTGATGAACTGGTCTCGTTCAGCCTCAAAGTCCCAGTCGTCGCCGGGCGCGTTGTCAGGACGCAGGTCCGTTGGCAGCAGGTGATGGAGAATTTCGAGGGCGATGCGGCCCGCCTCCCGGCCAACTTCCTCGTCATGATATTCAAATACCATGTTGTAGAAGCCCGGTCGTCCGTCGACAGACCGGGTGCGCCCGAAACTTACGTCGGATCCGGCGACATTCTGCAATTCAATGGCGACGTGCTCCATAACGTGCCCGAGCCAGGTGCCTTTGTCTTCGCGCATGCGTCGCACGAATCCACCTGCTGTTTGGTACGAGCATCCGTGATCTGCAAGCCCGGGCAGCATTTCCAGAAGACGAGCAACATAGTCATCGCCGAGGCGGACTGTGGGCCAGTGTTCGAGCTCGCCGAGATCGAGTACGTGCCGTATGACCGGAAAACGGGCATAGATATTCGGGCCGACGTATACGTTGGTGTCTGTAATTCTCATGAATCTTCTCCGCGGGCCTTGCCACTATCCAGGGCCGCGTTAGCTTTTCGACTGACGATGCAAAACGACCCGCCCGAAACAAGAATATGCAGGCGCACGCCGATCAGGCTGACCGGCTGGTCGCGCCGCGCCCTGGCCATTGACGAATGCTCGATTTCGGAAGGGTCGACGATAGTAATACCGCCGCTGCCAACGACCTCGAGATCGTCTCCCGGCCTGATAAATGCCGCCGTGTCTTCGTCAAGGCCAATGCCGACCGCGAAGGGGTTATAGGCGAGCGCGGTAAGCAGACGGCCCAGTCGATCGCGCTGGCGAAAATGCTGGTCGATGATGAAGTTGTTTGTGAGGCCGAGCCCGGGCGCGAGGGTGACTTTGTTCGGGCTGGGCGTGCTGCCCTCCAGGCCCCCTGCGATCATGTGTTCGGGCATGAATGCGGCGCCGGCGGAAGTTCCCGCAACGTGCATTCCGGCCGCATTGCGCCGGCGTATGGTCTGCGCGACCCGCGTCCCGCCCAGGGTCGTGGAAAGCCTGAGCTGATTGCCGCCGGTCATAAAAACGCCGTCTGACTTCTCTATCGCTTCGAGATAACGATCCGAATCGCAGTCAGCTCGCGTCTCGATCGGAAGCACGTGCGCTGTGTCGACGCCCAGGCGCCGAAACAGGCTCTCATAACGTTGCCCGGTGTCTGGCAATTGAGAAGCGGTGGGAATGATCGCAATCTCGGCGCTACGACCGCCACAAATATCGACGAAGCGCTGCAGGATTTCCGGATTATCGAATTTCTCTTCGGCGCCGCCGATGGGGACGATATAACCGCGCTGCTCGTCTGGATGAACGGGGGATGGGCACATTCAGTTTCGTTCCTTTACTCAGTTTCTTCGAAGACACCGCGCACAAGCGGCTGACTTTCGCGCAAATGCCAGCGGCCACGGGCCATCACGTCGGTAAGGTTGACCGCATCGTCGACCACGAGCAGGTCGGCGTCTGCGCCTTCGGCAATTCGGCCTTTGTTCGACAGCCTGAGCAGTCGCGCCGGGTTGCTCGTGACCGACGGCAGGGCATCGGCAAGATCCACCCCTCGGGAAAGGGCGCGCCGCAGCATGTCGAGCAGGGCGCCGGGTTGGCCGATGTCCATACTCAGCATCTCTCCCTGGGGGTTAAAAACCGGCAGGCATCCGCCACCGTCTGAACTCACGGTGATATTCCCGGCCGGTGCGCCTTCGTTGAGAAATCGCGCAAGCGCATCGTCAGCCCACAGCGCGTCGTCATCGTCTGCAACCGGAAAGGCCGTCAGGTCAATCGTGCAGCCTTGCCCGGCAAGCGCCAGCGCTTCATCGAACAGCGCGCTGCGGCGGTTGCAGTGGGTGGGATTGAACACCCGAGCGGGAAGTTCACTGCGGGCGAGGATGTCGCGCACCAACCCGAGTCCTCGTTCGCCGTCGCCGAGGTGCAGATGCACGATGCCGGCCTTCCCCGTGATTAATCCCGCGACATGGACCTCGCTTGCGAGGCGCATGAGTTCGTCGGAAGTCGGCTGGCTGGAGCGGTGGTCGCTGATGGCAACCTCTCCGACGCCAATTACGGGCTCAATGAAAACCACATCGTCGCGCACGCTGCCCGTAATCGTTACCGGCGGCAGATGATAGCCGCCGGTATGACACCACGCCGACAGACCTTGTTCGCGCAGTCCCAGAGCCTGTGCGACGAGATCCCGCGTACTCCGGGTGCAGTCATCCGTGCCCAGCACGCCAATCGCCGTCGTGACACCGGCGGCCGTGTAGCGCGACAGGCCGAGCGGCGGAACCCGCGTCGCGAAACCGCTTTCGCCGCCGCCACCGGTCAGGTGTACGTGGCCGTCGACGAGGCCGGGAACCACGGTCTGGCCCTCAAGATCGATGACGGGTGTGCCTGCAGGCAGCGAAGGCACGGTGTCGCCCATCCAGGCGATTTTTTCGCCTGCGATGATGAGGTGCCTGATGCCAAGCTTCCCGGGCGCCAGCACCCTTGCGTTTTTGATCAGCGACAGCGTTTTCATACTTGTTTTGGCTGCGGAAAAAGGGCGCAAGTGTAACATGCAGGGTGTCCTGCAATGCCGGGGGCGGGTAGAATGCGCGTCCCTCTTACGCACCTGGAATCCTATGAACGACGTTGAAAAGCGGTACCTGAGTCCTGGTCGGGAAAAGCTTGAATCCCTGATCGGGATGATTCTGGATGAAGCCCGAACGCGGGGTGCCAGCGAGGCGGCTGCAGGAGTAAGCGTTGATGAAGGGCTGTCGGTTACGGTGCGCCTCGGCGAGGTCGAAACCATTGAGTATCAGCGCGACCGGGGTTTGGGCGTCACTGTCTACTTCGGTAAGCGTAAGGGCGCTGCGAGCACGGCGGATCTGAGCGACAAGGCAGTGCGCGAGACGGTCGCGAAGGCGTGCAGCATAGCCCGCTACACGGCGGAAGACTCGTGTGCGGGTCTTGCTGACGCCGACCGGATGGCGGTGAATCCGCCGAACCTCGATTTATGCTCACCGTGGAACCTGTCGCCGGAGGCCGCGATCGAGATAGCAAAGGAATGCGAAGACGCGGCGCGTGATTTTGATAAGCGCATCAGCAACTCCGAGGGGGCCTCGGTCGGTCGTCACCAGGCGTTAAGAGTCTATGGCAACAGCCATGGATTCATTGGCAGCTACCCGACCACCAGCCAGAGCATCAGCTGCGCCGTGTTGGGCAGCGAAGGTGAGAGTATGCAGCGCGACTACTGGTACTCTGCCGCGCGCTACGCGGATGAGCTTGATACGCCGGTCGATGTGGGGCGCCGCGCCGCCCGGCGCACCGTGGCCCGGCTTGGTGCGACCAAAATTTCAACGAGAAAGGCACCCATCATATTTCCCGCAGAAATCGCGCGCGGTTTTTTTGGCCATCTGATTTCTGCCATCAGCGGCAGCAGCCAGTATCGGCGCGCGTCGTTCCTGCTCAATGCCAGGGGTAAACAGCTATTCCCGGATTTTGTCAGGCTCTCGGAACGACCGCACATACCGAGGGCTTTCGGCAGCCGTCCGTTCGACCGGGAGGGCGTGGCCACCGTTGACCGCGAGCTTGTTGATGAGGGTGTATTGACGGGCTACGTGCTCGCAAGCTACTCAGCGCGTCGCCTCGGGCTCGCGTCGACCGGCAATGCGGGCGGGATCCACAACCTGCTTGTTGCGCCAGGGCCTCTTGATTTTGAAGGCCTAGTGGCAGAGATGGACACCGGTTTTGTGGTCACCGAGCTGATGGGGCAGGGCGTCAACACCGTTACCGGGGATTATTCTCGCGGCGCCAGCGGCTTCTGGGTAGAGGGCGGCAAAGTTGTACAGCCGGTGGAAGAAGTGACGATCGCGGGCAACCTGCGGGACATGTACAGGAGTATTGTTGCCGTCGGCAAGGATATCGATACGCGGGGCACGATTCGCAGCGGTTCAGTTTTGCTGGACAAACTCACCATTGCGGGAAGCTGAGTCAACGCCACGGGCTGCAATTCTCCGTATAATCCGCAGGCTATGTCAGAACTCTATTATGCAGCGGCTTGCCAGACTGATTTCCCGAGTCCGAAAGAGCGTGGCGAGATTGCGGCGCGTACTCGCAGGATGTGCGAGATGGTCGAACAGACCATCGTCGGATACGAGCCTTTCTTCGACGTAAGGCTGCTGGTATTTCCCGAGTTTGCTCATGCTGTGCCTGCCTACGATACGGCGCGTGCGCTGCTCGACAAGCTCGCGGTCGAGGTGCCAAACGAGCACACAACGGCATATGAAAAACTCGCGCGCAAATACGGCTGTTATATTCAAACAGGCACGTTTCTTGAGCGCGACGCCGCCCATCCAGGCAAGGTGTTCAACACGACCGTTCTGGTCGGTCCAAATGGGGTCTTGCTCAAGTATCGCAAAGTAAACCCGTGGATTCCCTGGGAAGTGCACACCAGCCCTCACGATATTCCGAACTATGCTGACGAGCTTTTTCCGGTTGCCGATACCGAACTCGGCAAGCTGGGCGTTGCAATTTGCTATGACTGGTTGTTTCCCGAAGTTACGCGGCAGCTGGCAATGAACGGTGCGGAGGTCCTTATTCGTCTTTCGGCTTACATGGATCCCTGGGGAGCAACGCCGCCCATGGACTGGTGGACCTTGTTCAACCGCGCCCGCGCTGCGGAGAACACCGCGTTCGTGGTTGCGGCCAATCAGGGCGCGAGTCTTGAGCACTATCCGCCTTTCAGCTGGCCGGGCGGCAGCATGCTGGTTGATTACGACGGCCGGATTCTTGCACAGGCCGACCCGGGCCCGGGCGAAAAGGTGGTAGTCGGACCCATAGACATAGGCGCCTTGCGCCATGAGCGCGCTCGACGGCAAGGGCACGACATGCGTGCACACCTTCGCAGTGAAGCCTACGACTACCTGAATAGCGAAAGGCTGCGGCCTGCGCAGGCATCCGATCATCCACTAAGAAGCGAGTCATTGAAGGCGCGCATCAAGGCGTCCAGGGAAAAATTATGAGAGTTGCTTCGCCAAAAATAGTGTCGCTGGTCCTGGTCGTTTTGATGCTGGGTGCCTGTGAGCGGGGGGTGCAAAAGCTGCAGCTGGACGAACAGGACATTGCCGCCAACAACCGTGGCGTCGGCCTGATGGGTTATTTCGATTACGAAGGTGCGCGCCAGGTATTCGCCGATCTGGCGCTCAAACATCCTGACTGGCAAGACCTGCAGGTCAACCTTGCAATAGCAACTTTAAATCGCCAACAGGCAGGCGATGAAAAAACGGCGCTCGAAATCGTCGAGCGCGTTCTGGCAGCCGAACCGGAGCACCAGCGCGCGCGCTACGTGCACGGATTGCTGAATCTCAATGCCGGCGAGGCGGAGCAGGCACTGGCCAGCTTCCAGATGGTTGCCGATGCGGACCCACATGATGCCTACGCGGCTTACTACACCGCGCTGACCCAGTCGCAGGTCGGTGACACCGAGGCGGCGCTCGCGAGTTACCAGCGCGCCCTGAACCTCGACCCCTACCTGCGCAGCGCTTACTACGGCGCGTTCCAGGCGCTGCAAAGACTGGGCCGGCGCGATGCAGCCAGGGAGATGCTCACGCAGTTTCAGCGCCTCGCAGACAACCCACAGGCAAGACTCGCTGAGTTTAAATATACGCGCATGGGTGA
>JABDLF010000003.1 GCA_013003115.1 Gammaproteobacteria bacterium | reverse complement strand
CGTTGCTCAGGCGGACGATAGCGTGCGCGAGCCGGCGCCACTGGCATGGCTGCCGTCAGGGCCGTAGGTGAGGGTGTCCGGATTTCCGGTCCGCAGGACACGCAGTGCGCGCTCTACGTGACTGCGCTGGATGGCGACCATCTGCCCGTTGGCGATGTTGGCCTGACGGCATTGTTCGAATAATCCGATCAAACGTTGCCAGCGATATGCAACCGGGTGATTGTCGGGAACCGTTTCGAGATACTTATCGAGCGCAGCGCGATCGGACGGCAGGCCGGCCATTTCCAGCATCTGCCGCCTGTCTTTGTCCAGCGCATCGAGTTCGGCAAGGCACTGTTGTTTGACGCCGCTGGCGCTGGTCAACGCGTCCGCGTCGCGAGCACGCAGCGCCTCGCGTTCACGTTTGATGGCTCCCCACAAAAGGGTGGCGACGCGAATCTCTTCTTCAAGTAAAGAGCAAAGCTCGCGGGTCCAGTCAGGGGTGTCCGGTATCATTCCAGATCCTTCTCCATCGCCAGCAGCTTGTCTGCGATGCTCTCCTTGTTAACCGCAAAATCACCGCGCGCGAGCCTGGACCGGATTGCTTCAACGCGTGCTTCGTCGACCTCCGGCATCGACATGATCGTTGCTTCGAGGCGGCGCATTTTAAGCGCTTTATCGGTCACCTCGACGCGCGCCGAGTCCTCAGGTTTCGCGCTGCGATCACTGGCCGGTGGCCCAAGCATCCGGGTCGCCGGACTGTTCTCTTTTTTGCCCGGCAGGGGCGGCAGTGCGCCCGGACCCGGACCATCAATCTTATTGCTCATCACACATCTCCAGGGGCTTTCATGCCCGGCTCTTAGAAGTTATCGGCGATAACCTGAAAAAACTTTAGCCAAATTATTCAGTTCAGCAGGATTTCCACGTTTTGTTTCGAGCGCACCACGCCCTCGACTTCCTTTTTACTTGACATATTTCGGACCTTGATACGCTGCCCCAGCGCGCCATCGGCCAACGCTACGCCCTGCATGGCGATTTTAAGGCCGCTGCCAGCGGCGACCAGCGTGACCTGCTGGCCACGGCGGATCAACCGTGCAGCCGCCACGTGGGCAGGGGTAATGATCTGGCCCGCCCGCAGCGCGCGCTTAAGCCGCATACCAGCCGCCGCGTCCGGGGCGCTGAGGTAGCCGCGCTGCAGGCCTGCGAGTGCGCGTTCCTCGGTAATCATGTCGTTGGAAGAGAGAACGGCACCGCGGGGCAAGCTTCGCGCTGCAACGAGGACTTCCACGGTTTCATGGATATCAACGGGCACATATATCTTCCAGGGCCGCGGCCCGTCGCAGCGGACGCTGACAGTCAAACGCTGTCCGCGCGCAAACGCGTCGGGCAATTCCGCCCGTAAAGGCTTTGCACAGGCCTCAAGCTGCAGCCGTGAGTCAACACGCTGCGCGCGGATTTCGCGGGTACTGGATGCCGGCGGCAATCGGCTGGCGGCCGCCTGCTCGGCTGCGGCTTCGATGGACCTGTGCGACTGATGGGCGTCCGCGCCTGTCGCCGGAAGCAGTCCCGGCGCCGTACAAAGCGTCAGGAAAACGGCGGCGCAGACGACGGTGAATCGTCGCGTTGGCGGTTTTTCCGACGCTCTGGTTCTCACAATCTGCGGGTCGCGGTTCATCACCGACACCGCCGGTATCCATTGAAAAAAGGCCATTTATATCCGTGCATGTTGAACCTGTCAGCAAAATAACAAAACGCTTCCCCGTTAACGATGCAAGTACCGTGCCTGATTCTGATTCGCACAGGAAAACCAGCTCGCGAGCGGGTAGTTCTTGCCGCTGAAGCGGAAAATCCTTGCCGCATTCACGCCCTGGGAGGCCGGTTTTCGGCAGATTCACAGAGTTGGCACAAGGATTGCATTGCTCTTGGCAGACTAAAGCCGGAGAGCAGGAATGCCGACAAAGATTGATCAGCTTTTTTCAGGACATGCCCAGGCAATGGCGCTGAACAGGGAGCGGTTGCGTCTTTTGGCTTCCAATATTGCTAACGCTGATACACCGGGATTCAAAGCGCGCGACCTCGACTTTCGTGCGGCACTTGATAAGGCAGGGACGAACGCCGTCCGGCTTGCTGCAACACGCCCCGGGCACATGAATTCCGATAAGTCAGATTTTCGACCACTGGTTACGTATCGCACGCCCGAGCAGCCCTCGGCCGACGGCAACACCGTGGATGGGGACAAGGAAAAAGCCGCCTTCGCAGAGGCTTCGGTTCGCTACATGGCAAGCCTGACTTTTCTCAGTAACAAGATTCGCAGCATGCGGGCTGCGATCACAGGAGGACGTTAAGTCATGTCCGTAGACAAACTTTTTGATATTGCCGGCTCCGCCATGAGCGCGCAGTCGAAGCGCCTCAACACGACGGCGAGCAATCTCGCAAACGCCAACTCTGTGGCGGGCAGCCCGGACAAGGCTTATCGCGCCCTGCACCCTGTATTTCGCGCCGATCCCATGGGTGCAAACGGCGCCGCGGAGGGCGTAAGGGTTGAGGGTCTGGTGCGCAGCCAGGAAACACCGAGGGCCATGCACATGCCGGAACATCCGGATGCAGATGCCGACGGCAATGTTTTCGCCTCCAACGTCAACGTGGTCGAGGAGATGGTCGACATGATTTCCGCCTCGCGTGCCTATCAGAACAGCGTTGAAGTGGCGCAGGTCTCAAAAGACCTGATGATGCGCACGCTGAAGCTGGGCCAGTAGTCAGCCAACGAAATTTGAAGAATACGGAAGTACGAATATGGAACTTATCGACCCACTTACACGGCAGCTTGCAGTTCCTGCAGCGGAAGGCTCAGGCAATAGAACCGAGCTCGGTCAGAGCGAGTTTCTGCGCCTGATGGTTACGCAGTTTCGCAACCAGGACCCGCTGAAACCCATGGAAAACGGCGAGTTCCTCGGACAGCTGGCGCAATTCTCGACGGTGTCCGGTATCGGCGATATGAACAACTCAATCGCAACGCTGGCCAGCTCCATCAGGGCTAACCAGGCGCTGCAGGCGGCAGCCATCGTCGGTCGGGAGGTTCTTGTAGAGGGCAACAACGCTCTGCTGGGAGAAGAAGGCGCCATCAGCGGCGCTGTCGAACTTCCGTCATCAACCGCGCGGGCCAGGGTTCGCGTTGTTGACGCCAGCGGCGGCGTCGTCCGTGAGATCGCGCTGGGTCAGCGGCGCGCAGGACTCGCCAATTTCAGCTGGGACGGCATGCGCAGCGATGGCACGCGGGCGCCAGCTGGTGAATATCGCATCGAGGCCCAGGTGCTCGATGGAGAAGAAGTTTTTGGCTTGGCGACGCTGGTCGCGAGTCGCGTGGTCGGCGTATCCCTGGATGCAGGTGGCGGCGGTACGCAAATAACCACTGAGCTGGGAGAAACCATTTCTCTCGCCAGCGTTCGTTCAATCAGATAGTCAATTCGCCGATCCGAAGAGGACGGCAACAAAGGAGCAGATACATGTCATTTGAAATCGCACTCAGCGGCCTGAACGCCGCATCGAATTTTCTGAGCGTTACGTCCAATAACATTGCCAACGCAAACTCGTCCGGGTTCAAGTCGTCCCGCGCCGAGTTCGGCGACGTGTTTGCGGCCGGGTCGCAGGGTGTTGGCAGCGGTGTACAGCTTTCGACCGTGCGCCAGAATTTTAACCAGGGCAGCGTCGAGTTTACCCAGCGATCTTTGGACCTCGCCATCAGCGGCGAAGGCTTTTTCATGCTCAGCGACAAGGGCGACTCCGTGTTCACTCGCGCCGGCCAGTTCGGTGTCGATGCGGATGGTTACGTGAGCAACGCGCTGGGCCAGCGGGTGCAGGCTTATCCTCCGCTGAGCGGCGGTGGCTTTAACACCGGAGGACTCATAGACCTGCGACTGTCCAGTTCCATCAATCCGCCGGTCGCCAGTTCCGAGGTATCCATGGGCGTCAACCTGCCGGCCAACGCAACGCCGCCTATCGTTTCGCCGTTTGACCCGGCCAACGCGAACACTTTCAACAACAGCACGTCGACCACCGTTTACGACTCGCTCGGTGCGTCGCACACCGCAACCTACTATTTCGTTAAGGGCGCTGCCGACGGCGACTGGGAAGTCGCCATGACCATTGATGGCAACCTGGCCGGGCCGCCTTCGCCGGTGACCTTCGACTCGCAGGGCCAGATCACGACACCGGCCACTGGCACGGTGACAATGCCGGCGGTGACGCCCGGCAACGGCGCAGACCCCATCGCGCTGAACCTGAACTTCGAGAACACGACGCAGTTCGGCGATACCTTTGCGGTCAACGCGCTGAATCCGGACGGTTCATCGGCTGGCCGACTGAAGGGTATTGAGATCGATCAGTCGGGCGTTGTCTTCGTTCGTTTTACCAACGGTAATTCCGATGCACTTGGCAAGCTGGCTATCGCAAATTTCCCAAGCCCTGAGGGCCTCGAGCAGCTGGGCAACAACACCTGGCGCGCATCTTTTGGCTCAGGCGAAGCAGTACGTGGCGAAGCCAACACCTCGAGCTATGGCCTCATTCAGGCTGGCGCGCTCGAAGCTTCTAACGTCGATCTCACGGAAGAACTGGTCAGCATGATTACCGCGCAGCGCGCGTTTCAGGCGAACGCTCAGGTTATCTCAACAATGGACCAGGTAACCCAGTCCATCATCAACATCCGATAACGATTGAGTAACGGGACATAACGGCATGGACAAGTTGATTTATACCGCGATGACGGGCGCTCAGCAGGCGATGCAGGCCCTGTCGAAGGTATCTAACAACCTGGCCAACGTTTCCACTACCGGATTCAGAGCGGACCTGCAGGCGTCGCGCAGCCGCCCGGTCGAAGGCGGGGGTCTGCCGACCCGCGTCCAGACCGAGGCGGAGTCCCAGGGATGGGACAGTCGCTCCGGGTCGGTTGTGGCAACAGGGAGGCAGCTGGATGTCGCCATCGTCGGCAAGGGATGGCTGGCAGTGCAGACCGCGGGAGGCGGCGAAGCGTATACGCGGGCAGGCGATATGCGCATCGGCGCCAGCGGGGCCCTGGAAACAGGGAGCGGTCACCTGGTTTTGGGCAACGGAGGGCCCATCACCATCCCCCCCCATCAAAAGATTTTCCTCGGGGATGACGGGATGATTTCCGTCGTGCCCCAGGGCCAGAAAGGCAACGTCATGGTGGAGGTAGACCGACTGCGTCTGGTCAACCCGCCGAGTGAACAGCTAAGCAAGGGCAGCGACGGCCTGATTCGCATGCGAGACGGCAGCGAGGCAGACACCGATGCTGCCGTCAAGGTCGCGTCGGGGCATCTTGAATCCTCAAACGTGAACGCCGCCGAGGCGCTCGTAGAGATGATTCAGATCTCGCGACATTACGAAATGCAGTTAAAAGCCATCAAGACGGCGGAAGAAAACGAGCAGTCATCGTCAGCACTTCTGCGCCTTGGCAGCTAAGCGCAACACTGAAAACGAAATCTGAGGAGAACAGTAATGGATTCATTATGGGTGGCAAAGACAGGTCTTGAAGCGCAGCAAACGCGTATGACCGTGGTGTCCAACAATCTCGCCAACGTAAATACCACGGGGTTCAAGCGGGGTCGCGCCGTATTTGAAGACCTGATGTATCAAAACGTTCGCCAGGTTGGCGGCAGCACATCTGAGGATACTCAGGCGCCTACGGGCCTCCTTCTTGGCACCGGCGTTCGCGTTGTCGCGACCGAGAAGATGTTTACCCAGGGCAACCATGTCGAGACCGGCAATCCGCTGGATTTGCTGGTGGACGGCAGGGGTTTTTTCCAGGTTTTGCAGCCGGATGGCAGCATGGCTTACACGCGCGATGGTTCGCTCAAAATGGATGCTGAAGGGCGTGTCGTGACCTCGTCCGGTTACGAAATCCAGCCCAGCATCAACCTGCCGGCTGATGCCCTCGGAATTTCCGTTTCGCAAGACGGCATCGTCCAGGCAAAGGTGCCCGGGCAGGCCGACCTGGTCACCGTGGGGTCTTTGCAGCTCGTTGACTTCGCCAATCCTGCGGGACTGGAGGCGATGGGCCAGAACCTGTTTGCCGAGACGGTGGCGAGTGGCGCACCGCAGATTGGTACGCCCGGGCTTGAGGGTCTTGGCCGTGTCGTGCAGGGCGCACTGGAAGGTTCCAACGTCAACGTCGTGGAGGAACTGGTCAACATGATCGAGACGCAGCGTGCGTATGAAATGAATTCCAAGGCTATCGCCGCCAGCGATCAGATGCTCGAGTATCTGAACACCAGTCTCTGATCCGTCGCAGTGGAGTCTATGATGACCTTTAAAAAGCTAATCCTGATCACCGTTACGGTCGTGTTCGCGAGCAGTGCCTGCGTACGCTTGCCCACGGGCCCCGAGCCGGGTCAGTACCAGGCCGCGCTGCCGCCCATACCTGAACCACCGGTTGCAGCACCGGGCGCCATTTATCAGCCGGGTCATGATCTGCGGCTGTTTGATGATCCGAAGGCGCGTCGCGTCGGCGACGTGCTGACCATCCGCCTGGTTGAACGCACGGCCGCGAGCAAAAGCGCGAGCACCGATTCCAGCAGGACGACCGCCATCACTAACGCGACGCCCAATGTTGCCGGCAACAATCTGTCAGCGGGCGGCAATCCGCTGCTCGAGTTGGAGGTCGATGGCAGCAACAGCTTCAGCGGCTCGGGATCTTCCAGCCAGAGCAACCAGCTCGATGGACTCATCACGGTGACGGTGGCCGGCGTATACCCGAACGGCAACATGCTCATTCGCGGTGAGAAATGGATCACGCTTAATCAGGGACAGGAGTACGTCAACATCACGGGCATCGTGAGGCCGCAGGACGTGCTGCCGGACAATACCGTGGTCTCCAATCGCGTTGCGGACGCGCGCATCACTTACAGCGGCAAAGGATCAGTGGCCAACGCCAACAAGCCGGGCTGGCTGACGCGCTTCTTTACTTCACCTCTCTGGCCAATGTAAGGCCATAAGGAAAACTCATGAGCCTTCGAAGAACGATTCTGAATTTTTTCGGCTTACTGGCCCTGCTCGCGGGTGGGTTTCAAAGCGCCGACGCCGAGCGCATCAAAGACCTGGCGACCGTGGGAGGCGTGCGCAGCAATCAGCTGGTGGGCTATGGCCTCGTGGTTGGCCTTGACGGAACGGGCGACCGGACGACCCAGGCACCTTTTACGGCGCAGACGCTGGCCAACATGCTGGAGCAACTCGGGATTACTTTACCGCCGGGCACAAACCTGCAGCTGAAAAACATTGCGTCGGTAGCAGTACACGCGGATTTGCCCGCGTTTGCCAAACCGGGCCAGTTAATTGATATCACCGTTTCTTCCATCGCCAACGCTGACAGTCTGCGCGGTGGCACATTGTTGATGACACCTTTACGTGCCATCGATGGTCAGGTTTACGCCATCGCCCAGGGCAACCTGGTGGTGGGCGGTCTCGGCGTCTCCGGCAGCGATGGCAGCCGCATCTCAATCAACATCCCAAGCGTGGGACGAATTCCGAATGGCGCCTCCGTGGAGCGCGAAGTGCCCATGGGTTTCGCGGTCAGCGAGCACCTGAGCCTCAACCTCCACAACCCGGACTTCACGACGGCGACACGGCTCGCCGCGCAGGTCAACGCAACCATCGGCGAGGGTAGCGCGGCCGCCATCGATTCAACGACTATCCAGGTAAGTGCGCCCCGCGATCCATCGCAGCGAACCAGCTTCGTCGCCATGCTGGAAAACCTGCAGGTTGAGCCCGGCGAGGCGCCGGCACGGGTAATAATTAATTCAAGAACCGGTACTGTCGTTATCAGCACGCACGTTCGCGTGACGCCCGCGGCGGTGGCCCACGGGTCCCTGGTCGTCACCATCAGCGAAGATTTTGGCGTGAGCCAGCCAGCGCCATTTACGCGCGGTGGTGCCGAGGGCGGCGCCAACACCGTGGTCACGCCGGAAACCGGCATCGATATTTACCAGGAAACTGACGGCAACCGGATGTTCCTGTTCGAGCCAGGGGTTGATCTGAACGAGATCGTTCAGGCCGTGAATCAGGTCGGTGCGGCGCCGGGTGATCTCGTGGCTATTCTCGAAGCACTGCGTGAAGCAGGCGCACTGCGTGCTGAGCTTCTGGTGATTTGAGCAGTAATCATGAGCGTGCAAGGACCCAACGCAATGGACTTCTCCGGCCTCGCGGCGCTGCGCGCCAGGGCCGCCGACAATGATCCTCAGGTGCTGCGCGAGGTCGCGCGCCAGTTTGAGTCGTTGTTTACCAGCATGATGCTCAAGAACATGCGGGCCGCGAGTTTTGGCGATCCGCTGATGGGCAGCTCCGAGCAGGACGGTTACCGCGACATGTTTGACCAGCAGATGGCTGTAGAGATGTCGCGCGGCCGTGGCCTCGGTATTGCGGACATGCTGGTTCGTCAGCTGTCAGGCACGGTTGCAGGTGCCGTGAGCAAGACCCGAACGAATGCAGACGCCATACCGCTGGGGCCGCCTGTGGCAGCACCGATTGCGACCGGCGCGGCGATCCAGCCGCCGAGCCGGGAAGAGTTTGTGGCAACGCTGTGGCCCCACGCGCGCAAGGCGGGCGAAAAGCTTGGCGTTGATCCGCGGGTCATCATGGCGCAGGCAGCGCTTGAGACAGGCTGGGGCAGAAAAACCCCCGGCGATGGTGCTGTGAGCAGCAACAATTTCTTCGGCATCAAGGCCGGAGGCAGCTGGCGCGGCGCGGCGGTAAAGGCCGATACCCTGGAGTTTTCGGAAGGCAGTCTGCGCAAAGAGCGCGCGGTCTTTCGCGCCTATGAGTCGCCGGCGCAGAGCGTCCGCGATTACGTGGATTTTCTGTCTACCAATCCGCGCTACAAGCGCGCCCTGAAGGTCGGCCAGGATGCCGCTTCGTTTGCACAGGGGTTGCAGCAAGCGGGCTACGCGACTGACCCGGACTACGCGAGCAAACTGCTGGCGGTCATGCGCAGCGCGCCGATCAGCCAGCTGGATACAGGACTAAAGTTTGCCGCCGCAGAGCCGATACATACATCTGATGCCCTCGACACGCGCCCGGCCACGGGCGTCGTCGCGCCTGCCCACAATGAGCCGATGAGGAGCTGATACATCTATGTCAGGTCTCTTGAACAATAGCCTTTCAGCGCTTTTAACGGCGCGCGCCGGCATCGCCACGGTCAGTCACAACATTGCCAATGTGAACACCGACGGCTTCAGCCGCCAGCGCGTCAGCCAGGCTGCGCGACAGCCCGAGTACAACGGTGCCGGCTATATCGGTATTGGCGTCTCTGTTGTCGGCATCGACCGCGTTTACGACAGCTTTCTGGTCGAGCAGGCTCGTGCTGCGGCCACCAATGAAACCTATCTCTCTGCCTTTCACGATCTCGCTACCCGCGTAGACCAGCTGTTTGGCAACGAGGCGGTCGGTCTCTCGGGCGCCACCAGTGATTTTTTTGACTCGGTCGATGCGCTGGCGCGTGACCCCTCGTCGATACCTGCGCGGCAGACGGTCATCTCGCAGGCTCAGGTGCTGGCCCAGCGTTTTGCGACGCTGGACAGCCAGCTCGCTACGACCGAAGAGGAAATTGACAGCCGCCTGTATAGCAGCGTTGCCAACATCAATTCTCTGGCCGACAGCATTGCCAACATCAATGACCGGATAACGAGTTTTCCCGGGACACCGGCCGATTTGCAGGATCAGCGTGACCAGCTGCTCGGCAAGCTCGCAGAAGAGATCGATATTTCGGTGCTGGATAACGCGGACGGTACGGTGAGCGTATTTGTCGGCAACGGACAATCCCTTGTCAACGGACCGGTAGGCTATTCTCTTACGACCCTGCCCGACCTTTTCGATCCGAGCCGCCTGCAGGTCGGCTACGGCGAGCCGCCCACCCAGATTCCAGATGGCTTGGCAGGCGGAGCCATAGGGGGCGCGCTGGAGTTTCGCCGCACGCTTCTCGATCCGGCCCGCGCCGAACTGGGTCGCATAGCGACGGGCATCGCAGAGACTTTTAACGCCACCCATGCCACAGGCATGGACCTGTCCGGCGCCATGGGCGGTGATTTTTTCAGCTATGACGGGCCGGAGGCCAGGGCTGCGAGCGGTAATGCCGGCGCTGCGGTGATAAACGTCGCCATCGATAACCTGAGCGACGTCGAGCCGCGAAACTACGAACTGGCATACGGAGGCGGGAGCTGGCAGCTCATTGATATCGCATCAGGGAGTGCAATTGGCATGACGGGTTCCGGCAGCGCTGCCGATCCGTTTCTCGCTGAAGGCCTGGCTATTACGGTAAGCGGCGCGGCTGCTGACGGCGATCGTTTTCAGTTGAAGACGTTAAGCCCGGCTGCGTCATCTCTCAAAGTGGCGGTTAACGGCCCGCAGGGCATCGCCGCGGCCAGCCCAATGGTCGGCAGCGCAGCGCTTGCAAACACGGGCAGCGCGCTGGCCGGAATCGTCGCCGTGGAAGACCCCGGCAATCCTGCTCTGAGTGATGCCGTCAATATTGTTTTCGACGATCCGACCACCTATCGCATTTTTGACTCAGGAGGCTCGGATCTGACTGGCCCGATAGCCTTCAGCCCGGGTGATGACATCAGTTTTAACGGCTGGCGCTTCAGCCTGGAAGGGCAACCCGCAGGCGCAGACAGCTTCAGCGTTACGCCGAACGTCGGGGGCACGGGCGATAACAGCGTTGCCCGCCGGTTGCTCGAGGTGGCCAGGGAAGGACTTTTCGGCGGTGGCAATACTTCGATCGAGGATCTGCAAAGCGGATTGCTGGCAAAAGTAGGCATTGCCACGCAGCAAGCTGAGGCCAGCCTGCAGGCGCAAAGCGCCGTGCGTGACCAGGCCGAGATGTCCGTTGAGTCGGTCTCGGGCGTGAACCTGGACGAGGAGGCCGTCAACCTGATGCGCTACCAGGAAGCGTACCAGGCTGCGGCGAAGGCGATTGCCGTAGCCGACACCCTGTTTCAAACGGTTCTTGACGCAGTAAGGTAAGCGATGCGTATTTCCAGCAATACTTTGGCGCGCAGTTATCTCGCGGTTACCCAACGCAATCAGGCGGAGCTCTTGCGCACCCAGATTCAGCTCGCTACGGGCAGGCGGGTGAACAGGCCGAGTGACGACCCGGGCGCTGCCGTGAGAATCGAGGCGCTCACCCGCGGTCTCAAGACCCATGAGGTTCACGAGCAAAACGCCGAGGCGGCGCGCCGCAGGCTCAGCATCGAAGACGAGGCGCTTGGCCAGGTGTCCGGCATTCTCGACCGCATGCGCGAGCTCACAATTCGGGCCAACACGGCCGTGTTGGACGATGTCTCACGGGCAGGTATTGCCGACGAGGTGCGGCAGCTCTCTGAGGGGCTGGTGCAGCTCGGCAACAGCAAAGACGGTCGCGGCGAATACCTGTTCGCTGGCTTCAGGGTGGGACAACCTGCCTTCGCTCGCCAGGGCGACGAAGTGGTCTACCAGGGTGACCAGGGGCGGCGACAGCTGCAAATTGGCGAGTCACGCCAGATCGCGGACGGTGATCCGGGTGACAAGATTTTCATGTCGGTGAATCCTGGCCGCACGGGCGTACTCGTGACGGCGGATCCGTCGAATACGGGCACCGGCGTCGTTGGCGCCTATGCGCTCACAGGGCCCGCGCCCGCCGGGGACCTGACGGTCAGTTTCACCACGGCCAGCGATTACGACGTCATCGACAGCGGTGGCAGCATCGTTGCCAGCGGCACTTTTGTCGCCGGCGACAGCCTGAATGTTGCCGGTATTTCGGTGCCGCTGCAGGGCAGTCCTGCTGCGGGTGATGAGTTCGCGATTGCTGTGGCGCCTCGCCAGTCAATTTTCCAGATTGCCGGCGACCTGGTGGCTGTCCTCGAAGATAGCGACGCGGGGCCGGCTGCTGCCGCCCGCCGGCAAAACGGCTTTAACGCAGCCTTGAACGCCCTCGATGGCGGCCTGGCCAACGTCAGCAGCGTGCGCACCGACGTCGGAGCCCGGCTGGCAGCCGCTGAGGACCAGCGTGACATCAACGACGGCTTCCGTTTGCAGCTCGAGTCAACGCTCTCGACTATCCGTGACGTGGATTATGCCGAGGCCATATCAAAACTGGAGGCGCAGCTTGCAGGCCTCGAGGTGGCCCAGCGCAGCTACGCCCAGTCAAGGCAGCTCTCCCTGTTCGACTTCCTTTGACGGCAAGCCGCAACGCTGATCCGCGCTTCACTGCGGCTCACGCCTGAACAGACTTCTACTTTTCTGCTTGCCGCGCGGGCCGCGATCGGTGCTTTTCATAGCCCTGAGGGCCGCTGCCGGCGAAAGATGATTACCGGCACCGCACGACATCCCAGGACTGTGAACTGCGTCACAAAGCATTCCCTCAAGAAATATTTTGAACAGCCGATACCCCAACTGAGAAGGGGAAAGTTCATTGCAGATGCAGGCGCTCCCCAAATCATGATACCGGTCCGAGGGACCGGACAGGTTACTCAATATTAGGAGAGCGAAACCATGTCAACGGTAATCAATACCAATGTGATGTCTCTGAACGCCCAGCGCAACCTGGGTATGTCTCAGAGCATGATGTCGCAGGCACTGCAGCGTCTGTCGTCGGGTTTGCGCGTTAACAGCGCCAAAGACGACGCGGCCGGCTTTGCAATTGCCCAGCGTTTTGAAACTCAGATCCGTGGCCTCAACCAGGCTGTGCGTAACGCCAACGACGGTATCTCACTGTCGCAGACGGCCGAAGCAGCCCTGGGAGAAACCACGTCTAACCTGCAGCGCATTCGCGAGCTGGCTGTGCAGGCCAATAACGGCACTAACAGCGCAAGCGACCTGACTGCCATTCAGGAAGAAATTGATCAGCGTGTCGCGGAGATTACCCGCATCGCTGATCAGACGACCTTCAACGGTGTCAATGTGCTGGACGGCACGGCGGGTGCTATCACCTTCCAGGTGGGTGCCAACGTCGGCGATACCATCGACGTCGATCTCACGGGCAACAACATGACTGCTACGGGTCTTGCGGTGAACACCGCCGATGTAACGGTTGATGCTGAAGCAGCCATTACGGCCGTCGACGCAGCCCTGACCACGGTGTCGTCATTCCGGGCCGAGCTCGGCGCGGTGCAGAATCGCTTCGAGTCCACCATCTCGAATCTGCAGACTGTCAGCGAAAACATGTCGGCTTCCAAGAGCCGGATTGTTGACGCCGACTTTGCCGCGGAAACGGCGAAGCTGACCAAGGCACAGATCCTGCAGCAGGCAGGTATCGCGGTCCTGGCACAGGCTAATGCCGGTCCGCAGGCGGTACTCGGACTGCTCCGATAAGGATGGCGAGGGTGGCCGGGCCGATTGGTCCGGCCACTTACTCTGATTCCGGTTGGGCGGAGCCTTGATCAGGTCCCGGCACATTGACCCAACTTTCCTGGATGGAAGACGATGAACGAAGTCACAGCAACACATCGCGTGCTCAGCGCCCCGGCGGTCAAGAGACCAGGCGAAGGGGCGCCCAAGGCATCTCCACAGAAGCCAGACGATGTCCAGCGTGAAGGTGGCAAACCTGTGCCGGTTGTCGGCAAACCCAAGCCGGTTGAAGTGCCGACGATTGAGACCAAAGCAGCTGTTGAGCAGCTGAATCAATACCTGAAAGATTCACACCGCAGCCTCGAGTTCGAGATAAGCAAAGATCTTGGCCGCACGATTATTCGGGTTGTGAACCCGGTAACCAAAGAAGTTATTCGCGAAATCCCGCCAGATGCCGCGCGCATCATGGCCGCCTCGGTAGAGCGCGGCAATTTCAATTTGCTCGACACCCTGGTTTAAGGCGTGACTGGCACGATTCCTGCATTGGTACCGGGTATCAATATGCGTAACTCTAAAGGCGAACGACGATGATCAGTGCACCCGGCCTCGGCACCGGCCTCGATATTGCCGGCATTGTTGAAACGCTGGTCGCCGCAGAGCGCGCCCCCCAGGACAATCGACTTAATCGCCTGGAGTCGCGCGCCACCGCCAAACTATCTGCCTACGGCGAACTGAAGAGCGCACTCGCGGATCTGCGCACCGCACTCGAAGGTATTAACGGCGACGATTTTCGCCGCCGCAGCACGACCACGGCACGTGATGATCTCGCCACCGCAACCGCCGCGCCTGGTGCGCCCCTTGGTAATTTCTCTGTAGAAGTGGTGTCCCTTGCGAGCGCCCATCGGCTAACCTCCAAGGCGTTTGCAGATCAGGATACGGTGATAGACGACGGCACCCTCGATATCACGGTGAATGGCGAAACCATGAGCCTGACCATCGACGCCAGTAACTACACAGTGGCGGGTATTCGTGATGCCGTAAACGACGCCGAAGACAACCCCGGAGTTACCGCAACGATCATTACGGCCGACGACGGCGTGCACCTGGTCTTTTCTGCGAATGAGGCGGGGGCCGCAAACGAGCTTGAAGTAGATGGGCAGGGTGGCGACCTCAAGGACCTTGACTACAACCCAAGTAAAAAGCGCATGACTGAACAGTCACCGGCGCAGGATGCCGAAATTACGGTCGACGGGTTCACGATTTTTTCTGCAAGCAACCAGGTGAGCGGCGCGGTCGAGGGCCTGACGTTTAATCTGCTGGTCGCGGATCCCGGCACCGAGTTCGAAATCGCCGTCAACGAAGACCTTGAAGCGGCGAAAGTTACGGTCGAGGATTTTGTCGAGACCTGGAACAATGCCCAGGACATCATGCGCCGGCTGACTTCCTACGATTCAGCCAACGAGGTGGCGAGCGAATTGCTCGGTGATTCGCTGACGCGCAGCATCCGTGATGCGCTGCGCCGGGAAATCAGCGCGGTGGTTGGCAGCGGTGACATTTCGATGCTCTCTGATGTTGGCATCCAGACAGAGATCAACGGCGATCTCACGCTGGATGCCGCCAAGCTCGATGCGGCGTTGTCGGAAGATTCCGGGGCGCTCATCGACCTGTTCACGGGAGCAGGGGGCATGGCGACCCGTGTTGACAGCTTGCTCGCGCCCCATCTCGATGCCGGCGGCACGTTTGCGACGCGCGAGGACTCACTGCAGCAGGAACTCGATGACGTTGCCGATCGGCGCGACCTGCTGGACCTGCGCATAGACAAGGTTCGACTGCGGCTTCAGGATCAGTTTGCAGCCATGGACGCACTGGTCGCGCAGCTGAATAACACCGGCAGCTTCCTGATCCAGCAGCTCTCACAGCTGGGCTGACGGCAGGCACATCAGTAATTTACTAATAGGAAAGGATTGCAAGGAATGAACAGCCAAAGCCTGGCCGGAAAACTGGACGCCTACCGCGACGTTGGCGTAGTCGGCAGCGTTGCAGAGGCCGACGCGCAAAAACTGATACTGCTGGTAATGGACGGTGCGCTGGAGGCCATGCTGCGCGCGCACGGTTTTCTTGAGCGCGGCGATGTGCCCGCGAAAGCGGATGCCCTCAGCAAGGCGGTTCGCCTGGTAGACGCGCTGCGTGCCTTTCTCGACCACGAGGAAGGCGGTGACATGGCGGCCTCTTTAGAACAACTATATGATTACATTGCTCGGCGGCTCGCTACGGCGAATGCACGTAATCAACCGGAGCTGATCGTCGAGTGCAGCGAGTTGCTGCGCGGCCTGCGCGACACCTGGGCGCAGGTGCCGGAATTGTTGTCCGCGCCTGAGGCGGCGGGAGCCTGAACGCTGCATGAATAATCTCAACAAGCTCATCGAACTCACAACGGAGGTCCAGGCGCTCGTGGAAGCTGGCGACTGGATCGCGGCAGCGAAGCTGGAAGCCAGCCGGCGCCCCCTGGTGGAGGCTTTTTTTGACGCACGGCCTGGTAGTCAGGACCTTGCTGAGGCGGGCGACGTTTTTGAGAAAGTTATCGCGCTGGATGCGCGAATGCTTGACCACATTCGGGGCCAGCGCAGGATCGCGCTCAGCGAGCTGCGGCGCGAAACCGGCGCTGGCGAAGCCGCCAAGGCTTACCTGAATCATTCATTATCCGTGACGGCGCCGGAAAAATGAGCGAGGCGGAGGGTCTCGGTTATGACGATGACCTCGCGGTGGCATGGGAGGCGCAGGAGGTCACCGCTGAAGAGGCTCTGCAACGCATAAATGCAGACGCGGCAAGGCTGATGAAAGCCATGGCCGCCATTGAAGAGCACACGCGTGATACCTCGGACGAGGCCTCTTCAATAAGCCAGGAACTGCATCGCCTCGAAGGCAAGCTCGACCTGGTATTGAGTATTGTTGCGCACATGAGCAACGCACAGCTGGCGCTGCCACCCGCCGGCCCGGTAATGGTGCGAGCGACCGGCCTGCATTGGCACCAGCCGCCGCCAGACCTCAAGCCGGGCGATGGTGAAAAGGGTGTGGCCGCAATCTACTTCTACCCTGGAATGCCTCTGCCGGTGCGCTTGCCGGCGAAAGTAACCGTCCTCGAAGACGGCAGCATGATGCTCGTTTTCGCAGGCTTGACCGCCGAAGTGCGTAACGCGCTGGAACGCCACGTGTTCAGGCACCATCGCCGTGCCGTAGCGAGGGCCGCTGTGGCGCGCAGCAAAGGCTAGCGACGATTTCCTGACGGACACCCTGCAACAGGCTGGCGGTCTTTTGGCGCCGGCTCTGTTTCCGCTTGCGCCGCCGTCTTTAACTATCTGTTTTTAATAGCAATTAAAAGTTGGCACGGATTGTGCTTACTCATTCTTTGTCGGGGAATAATCCCGCGGGAATGTTGCGCTATGAATACGATGAACCTGAAAGAGCTTGAGCAGGCGTTTGGCGTTTTTAATCACGCGTCATCCGGACTGGAGCATGCTTACGCCTCGTTAGAAAAACGGTTACAGGCGCTGACTGATGAGCTAAAGCAGGAGCGCGCCGAACGCAGGCAAGGGGAAGAGGAACGCAATCGGATAGAGCGCGAGCTCGACTGCCTGATTGACGTGCTGCCAGGCGCGGTAGTCGTACTGGACGGTGACGGTCGCGTTCGCCAGGGCAACAGCGCGGCGGAGCGGCTTTTTGGCAATGAGATCGTCGATCAGTGCTGGTCGGAGATTTCCAGGCGACATTTGCAGCGGGTAGGCCACGGCAGCGAGTTTGCAGGCCCGGGTGATCGTCGCCTGTCCCTCGCCCGTCGCAGTCTGTCGCCGGACCCGGGGCAGATCTTGCTGTTTACCGACGTGACGGAAAATCGCGCCATCGATGCGCTGTCCGAGCAACACGCGCGTCTTGCCTCAATGGGTGAAATGGCGGCAGCTTTGGCACACCAGATTCGAACTCCCCTGGCCGCCGCGCTTCTGTACGCGTCAAGCGCAGCCTCAGAGAAGGCCACTCAGGCGCAGCGCGAAACGATGTTCGCGAAGCTGGTGGACCGTCTGCATGATCTCGAATTTCTGGTCAATGACATGCTGCTGTTTGCGCGGGGCGGCAGTCCGGTGAACGCCACTGTAGCCATTCAGGAGATTCTCCTCGTTGCAGCAACCAACGTACGGCCCCGATTGCTGCCTGCTCAAAAGCTGCGCGTACGCAGGTCAGATCCGGAACTGCTGGTTCAAGGCAGTGAGCAGGCCCTTGCGGGAGCGCTGATTAACCTGATCAACAATGCGCTGGACGCCGCTGGCGAGAACGCCGAGGTGTGCGTAGCGGTAAGAAAAACCTCTGGCGGCAACATCGAACTGAGGGTCAGCGATAACGGCCCTGGTATTGCCGCCGGCGACGAACAGAAGATATTTGAACCCTTTGTAAGTGGCCGCCCGGGCGGCACGGGGCTGGGCCTGGCGGTCGTGCGCTCGGTGGCGCGTCAGCACGGGGGCGACTCGTGGGCAGAACCCGGTCACGCTCGCGGGGCCTGCGTGGTGCTGCAATTGCCGGCACTTGCCAGCAAGCCGGGCACCCATGCGGAGGTGGCGGCGTGAGCGCTGGTGATCCGGTGTTAATCGTCGAGGACGACGCTGAGCTGCGCGACGCGCTGGCGCAGACCCTGGCGGTTTCCGGCTGCGAAGTTGTGACCGCGACCGATGGCAGCGAGGCGCTCGCAGCTATGCAAGACCAACGGTTTTCGGTGGTGGTAACGGACTTCCAGATGCAGCCCATGGACGGGCACGCCCTTTTGTGCCGGATACGCGAGCGGCATCCTGACATGCCGGTTCTCCTGATGACCGGTCACGGCAGCATAGAGCGTGCCGTCAGGGCCATGCGCGATGGCGCCAGCGACTATCTTGTAAAGCCCTTCGAGATCAGCGAACTGCTGACTCGCATCGAACGCCTGTCTGCCCCGCGCACCCTGGATGATGGTCTGGTAGCCGAAGATCCGCTGACTCAATCGGTCCTGGCGCTGGCATCGCGTGTCGCGGCAGCAGATGCGACGGTACTGCTATGCGGCGAGAGCGGCACCGGCAAAGAGGTCTTTGCACGCTTTATCCATCGCGAGTCCTCGCGCGCCAGCGGACCATTTGTAGCGATCAACTGCGCGGCGATTCCGGAGAACATGCTCGAAGCCGTGCTATTCGGACATGAAAAAGGTGCATTCACAGGCGCGCATACCTCGCGTACCGGAAAATTTGAACAGGCGCAGGGCGGCACCCTGCTGCTCGACGAAGTCTCGGAAATGGATCTTGGCCTGCAGGCCAAGCTGTTGCGCGTGCTGCAGGAGCGCGAGCTTGAGCGGGTCGGCAGTGAGCGCAGCATCTCGCTTGATGTCCGCGTACTCGCGACGACCAATCGTGATCTGCACGAATGCGTGCGCGAGGGGACTTTCCGTGAAGACCTCTTTTATCGGCTGAGCGTGTTCCCTCTCGCGCTGCCACCGTTACGTGACCGCGTCAAAGACATCTTACCGCTGGCCCGGCATTTTCTGGCCGGGGAGTGCAAGGATAAGCGAGCCATGCCGTCGCTAAACGACAAGGCCATCGAGAAGCTACAGAGCTACTCGTGGCCGGGCAACGTCCGTGAACTCGCCAACCTGATGCAGCGCGCGCTGATTCTGGGCTCAGGCGACCAGATTCGCGAGCAGGACCTGCGCTTTGAGCAGGGCCTCGGCGCCGTCATGAACGACAGAAGCGACCCGCAGCCGGAGGGTCTCCAGGAAGGACTCAAAAGCAGCGAGACCCGCATGATCATGGAGGCGCTTCGCGAGGGCGGCAGCCGCAAACGCGCCGCCGAACTGCTGGGCATCAGCCCGCGCACGCTGCGTTACAAAATTGCGCGCTTGCGCGAGGCCGGTACCGAAGTGCCCGGCGGAAATTCAATGAGCACGGCCTGACATTCAGCAAGGTGGATACGCATGAGTGACATGGAAATTAACAAGGTTCTCGCCCAGATGCGCACGCTGGCCCAGGGCATCGAAAAGCCAGCGGACAGCAGTGAGGTGTCGGGACCGGCCTTTAACAAGGTTCTCGGCGAGGCGATCAACAAGGTCAACGAAATTCAGCAGGAAGCGACCTCGATGACGGCTGACTGGGAGCGGGGAAAAAGTAATCTGGATCTTTCCGAAGTGATGATTACGGCGCAAAAATCCAGCCTGTCTTTCCAGGCAATGATGGAAGTTCGCAACAAGCTCGTCGAGGCCTACCGCGAAATCATGAACATGTCGGTCTGATGAACAACCGACCAGCACAAACAACCGGGGACGGGTAAACAAATGGCAGAGAAAGACAACCAGGGCATCGTTGCCATGATCAACTCGGTTCCCGGGTTGCGACAGGGCCTGCTGCTGGTAGGGCTCGCGCTGAGCATCGCCGCGGGTCTTTGGATCGTATTCTGGTCGCAGCAGCCAGGCTATCGACTCCTGTACTCAAACCTTACCGACAGGGATGCCGCGGATGTCGTCAAAGCGCTGCAGGTATCGGGTATTGACTACCAGCTCGACGAAACCGGTGGTGCGATCCGGGTGCGCGGCGAAAACCTCCACGAGGCACGTCTGCAGCTCGCTTCGCAGGGGCTGCCAGGCAGCGGTGGCGTAGGGCTTGAGATGATTCAGGCCGAAAGCGGCATTACCGTCAGCCAGTTTATGGAAGGCGCGAAGTATCAGCACGCCCTTGAAACCGAGTTGTCGCGGACGATTGTCAGCATGCGGCCGGTAGAGCGCGCGCGGGTTCATCTGGCTATTCCGAGGCAAACAGTGTTCCTGCGCGAGCGCCATCCGCCCAGCGCGTCCGTGCTGGTTCATCTTTATCCAGGTCGCGCACTGGAACCGGCGCAGGTTAACTCAGTCGTGAACCTGGTTGCATCGAGTATTCCCGAGCTGCAAACAACGCGTATCACGGTGGTGGATCAGAACGGTCGGCTGCTGAATGCGCCGGGCGAGAACGGGGATCTCGCGGTGAGTGCGGCGCAGTTCGAGCAGCGGCAGCGCATCGAGAAGGAAATGGCGCGGCGCATAGAGTCCATGCTGTCGGCCATGCTTGGTCTTGGCAGGGTGCGCGCGACCGTTTCCGCGGATGTCGACTTTACGGTCAGCGAAGAAACCCGCGAGAGTTATAACCCTGATGGCAACGTCATGCGTAGCGAGCAGACCAGCGAAGAAGTTCGCCGGGACGAAGGTGCCGCGGGCGGCGTGCCCGGTGCGGCTAGCAATCAGCCCGGAGATACGGCGCAGGATGCGCGCGCTGCGGATGCGGTGTCGGAAACGCGCCAGGCAACGCGCAACTACGAATTGGATAAAACGGTCCGCCACGTGCGCGGTCAGGTCGGTGAGATTCGCAGATTGTCGGTGGCGGTGCTCGTGGACAACGCGCGCACCGTTAATGAAGACGGCAGCACCACGGCGGAGCCGCTCACCGCGCAGCAGCTCGACGAGGTTCGTGGTCTGGTGCGAGAGGTGGTTGGCTTTGACGCCGAAAGAGGCGACAGCGTTAACGTGGTCAACGCATCCTTCCATGAACAGGCCGCACCCGCAGAGGTTCCCGCAGCGTCATTTTTAGAACAGGGGTGGATACGTGATGTCCTGCGCCAGCTGGCCGCCATCGTGGTGGCAATGGTCCTGCTGTTCACAGTCGTGCGGCCGATGATGAAGGGTCTTATGACCATACCGGTGCCACAAAAGGCGCCGACACCCGGTGTCGAGCTTGGCGCGGATGGCCTGGTGAGAACCGTGCCGCCGCCAGCACCAAGCTATGACGAACGCATTGCCGCTGCGCGAGCTATTGCTAACAAGGACCCGCAGCGGGTAGCACAGGTAGTCAAGGACTGGGTGGGAAATGAAGGCTGAAACAAATGAAATAGCAGGTGCCGAGCGCGCCGCAATACTTCTGATGTCGCTGGGCGAACAGGAAGCCTCAAACGTTCTGAAGCACATGAGTGTCAGACAGGTTCAGAGGCTCGGTAAAGTCATGGCGCAGATGAAGAAGATCAGCCGTGATCAGGCCGAAAGTGTTCTGGAGGTGTTTGGCAGTAGCGTAGATGCTGACCTGCATGTCGCCGGTGGGACGCCCGATTATTTGCGCAACGTGCTGTCCGGCTCGCTGGGTGAAGACAGGGCCGAATCGATAGTTGAGCGCATTGTCGGCGATGACGAAGAGCCCAGCGGCCTCGAATCACTGCACCTGATGGAGCCTCGCGAGCTCACTGACATGATTCACGCCGAGCACCCTCAGATCATAGCAATAGTGCTTGCGACACTTGAACAGGAACAGGCGGCAGAGGTGCTTGGCAAGCTGCCTATGGAGCTTGCGACGGACGTAGTGGAGCGCATTGCGAGGATGGATGAAGTGCCGCGCAGCGCCCTCGACGAGCTCGACGAAATAGTTCAGCAGCAGTTCAAGTCCGCAAGCAGCTTTAAGGCGGCCACGATGGGCGGCGTGAAGAAGGTTGCCGACATTCTCAATCTAATCGACAAGGACATCGAAGCAGATATTTTCGACAACCTGGGAGAACGGGATGCCGAACTCAGCCAGGAAATCCAGGACCAGATGTTCGTGTTCGAGAATCTGCTGGACGTTGACGATCGTGGCATTCAGACGCTGCTGCGCGAGGTGTCGTCGGACTTTCTCGTGCTGGCATTGAAAGGTGCCGATGCGCCACTAAAAGACAAGATCCTTGGCAACATGTCCAAGCGTGCTCGCGAAATCCTCGAATCGGACATGGAGGCCAAGGGCCCGGTGCGGCTCTCGGAGGTAGAAGCGGCGCAAAAGGAAATTCTAAACACCGCGCGGCGGCTGGCAGAAGACGGCAACCTGATGCTCGGCAGCGGCGGAGAAGACTTTGTCTAGGATTCTAAAGCGCGACAAGGTGACCGACTGCCGCACCTGGCAAGCCCCCACGATGACGGGCACCGTGGCAGCGGTGGCGCCGGAAGACGCCGCGCAACAGGCAATGGAGGCCGCACGGCTGGAAGGCTTCCGGCAGGGCCTGGAAGAGTCGCGTGCGCAGGCTGCCGAGCGGTTACAACGATTCGACGCATTGCTCAGTCGGCTGGCGAGCCCTTTCGAAGGCTACGAAGAACAGCTCGAGGGCGAAATTTTGGCGCTCGTCAAAGCCCTCACGCGGCAACTCGTGAGGCGTGAAATGCATGCTGATCCGTCGCAGGTTGTCGGTGTTATTCGTGAGGCCGTGAAGACGTTGCCCGTGGTCGCCACGGAGCTAAACGTACGCTTGCACCCCGAAGACGCAGAGTTAATCAGGGATACGCTGTCAATGCACCAGGGCCGCCGTCCCTGGAAGATTCAGGAAGACCCGGCCATCGAACGCGGTGGTTGCCTGGTGACAACCGCTAACACGCGCGTCGATGCCGAACTGGAAACACGACTCGGCCGGCTTATCTCCGAGATGCTCGGCAGCGAGCGCAGCGATGACGACTAGGGGCAATCAGCATCCGGGCGAACACATGCTCGCTCACCTGGCGCGAATGCGCAGCGGACTCAAGGGTAACGGGCTCATTGCGGAAGGCCGTATCGATCGCATGATCGGCATGACACTCGAGGCAGTCGGTTGCCAGGCGGCCGTCGGTGCCCGCTGCGACGTCGAGGGCCGAAGCGGCGAAATTGTCGAGGCGGAAGTTGTGGGTTTTTCGGGTGAAAGGCTGTTCCTTATGCCAACGAGTGATCTGGTTGGCCTGACCCCTGGTGCCAGAGTGAGGCCGTCGCGGCAGGCAACTTCGGTGGAGGTTGGTAACGCGCTTCTCGGGCGGGTGATTGACGGCGCCGGGGCGCCTCTCGATGGTATGCCAAGAGCAGTTTGCAGCGATCGGGCGCGACTGACCGGTCAGCCCATCAATCCACTTGAACGCGCCCCCATCCGCACGCCCCTTGATGTGGGAGTGCGCTCCATCAACGCACTGCTTACTGTCGGCGCCGGTCAGCGCCTCGGATTGTTTGCGGGCAGCGGCGTAGGCAAGAGCAGCCTGCTCGGCATGATGACGCGCAACACCGATGCCGACGTAATTGTGGTTGGTCTGATCGGTGAACGCGGCAGGGAGGTCCAGGAGTTTGTCCAGGACACGCTTGGCCCAGCCGGCCTGCAGCGCGCCGTGATCGTTGCGACACCTGCTGATTGCTCGCCGCTAATGCGCCTGCATGGTGCGTGGCTCGCGACGTCGGTGGCGGAAAACTTTCGCGATCAGGGCAAACGCGTCTTGTTGCTGATGGATTCTCTGACGAGATTTGCGCAGGCACAGCGCGAGATTGCCCTCGCTATCGGCGAGCCGCCGGCAACCAAGGGCTACCCGCCGTCTGTTTTTGCGCGCCTGCCACAGCTGGTTGAGCGCGCAGGCAACGGTGACAGTGGCAAGGGTTCTATTACCGCTTTTTACACTGTTTTGACTGAGGGAGATGATCCCAACGATCCCGTCGCCGACGCGGCGCGCGCAATTCTTGACGGCCACATCGTGCTGTCGCGTGAAATGGCCGAGAGCGGTATGTATCCGGCTATTGACGTTGAAGCCTCGGTGAGTCGGGCGATGAATCGCATCATCAGCGAAGACCACAGCAGGGCAGTCAAGATGTTCCGCCATCTCTATGGTCTTTATCGCCAGAATCGCGACTTCATCACCGTAGGTGCTTACGAGCCGGGAAATGATCCGGATCTGGACCGGGCTGTCCTGTTATGGCCGAGAATTCGCAAGTTTATGACTCAGGACCTTCACCAGCCTGTCTCAATGGAAGGCAGCATTCGCTCGCTGCACGAACTTCTACATATTGAAAATGAGCCATCCGGCATGAAGGCGCCGGTATGAATCGCAGTAAACGACTCGCGGCGGTGCAAGGTCTTGAAGACAAGAAAGTTGAGGGTATTGCCCGCGACCTTGCGGTTGCGAGAAAAAACCTGGCATTAAGGCGGCAGCAGCTTGAGAAGCTCGTCCTTTACATGAATGAATACAATTCTGCGGCGCCCGATGCCGCCGAAAACCGTGGTCTTTTCCTTGAGCGCAGGGCGTTTCTCGGGCGCCTCGATGAGGCGCTTGAGGCAGCGAAGGAAAGGGTGGTTCAGTGCGAGCGAGACTGCGCCGCCCTGGTCGCGCAATGGCACAAGCAGAAAGGTCGTGCGCGCGCACTCGAAAGCGCCGGAGAGCGGCTTCAGGCCACCGCGCAACAGCGGCTCGACAAGGCGGAGCAAGCGAACAGTGACGAGGTCGGTGCCCGCCAGGGAAGCAGCTGGAGTCAGGACTGATCCGAATCTGGCACGGTTCTTGAATAATCCTCTGCAGACCGCGCCTTTGCGGGCGCACAAGACACAACCCTGTGGAGATACATGCGCATGAATTTGCTGTCCAACTTCCCATTTCCGGCCTCCCTGCAGGCACATCCAGAATCCGGCGCGGGGCAGGAAATAAAGGGTTTCGCAGGCGGCGACAGCTTCTTCGAAGCGTTGATGCAGGCGCCTGCCGGTTCTACCGAGGCCGTTGCAATTGGCAGTTCCAGCGCGCTTGTTTTGCCGGGCGATGCTGGCAAGGCTTTGCCGCAGGCCGGCCAAACCCTGCCGCTGCCAGGCAAAACGGCCACCGAGACGGCTTTTAGTGCGCGCCAGAGCGAGGCAGCAGACATCACGCGCAGCCCATCAATTGCGCCGGAGTTGTTGCGGGCGGCCGAGAAACAGTATCCGGCGGCGGAGCCTGTCGATGCTGGCCGCCCGGAGGCTTTCGCGCAGCGAGACCCCACGCAGCATTTGCAGGCTGATGATTCTGGCCAATGGTCGCAGAGGCCGGAAAATCCGATGCCGCCGTTAAGCCCGGGCAGTGCCCCGGCGCGCGCGCTTAATCCGGAAGCACTCGCAGGCCCGGCATTCATGCCGGCAGAAGACACGGTCCTGCGCGATCATGTCCATGTTGAAGCGAAGTTGGCCAATCCGGCGGCCTGGCCGGCACGCGCCATGGCCGGGCGTGACGGTGGACAGGCCGGCCGCAGCGAAAGTGCGGACATTATCGGCCTCGTGCGAAGTATCGAGGTGGCGACCGCGAGCAAACACCCTGTCGGCACCAGCATCGACGATTTTCCGGCCACGAAATCCGGCGTCAGCCTTTTGCCGGGGGATGCCGGGAAAAATTCTCGCGGCGCGGCGGTGGATGCGCAGGCAAGTGCCCGTGATATTCCTGTTCTGCGACGCAAAGTAGGTGTAGCTAAAGCCATGCCGCTTGTTTCCGAAAACGCTGGCCTTAAAACGCCGGGACCTGCTGATGTGCAGATCGCCAGCGAGCCGCGCGCTGCCGAACGCCCGCGGGTCGCACGGCCATCGCTTAGCTCAGCGATTTCCATGGCGGTACAGGGCAGCCTGGGTCATGGGGCGGCGCTGCCGAGAGATGCTGCCGGGCCAATTGCAAGCAAGGCAGCCAATCAGGGTGCGGCCGCACCCGTATCGAGAAATCCTGTTTCCGGCTTGATCATGCAACCACCCGCTGCTGACAAGGAGACCCAGCAGCCGAGTTTCGAGAAGGTGAGCCAGACAGCGCCTGTAGACAAACCGACACACCAACCGGGTAGCGACAAGCCGATATCGCAAGCGCCTGCCGTGTCCGGCGGTGGCGTTGCGGCACTGCGCGGACTCAAGGATCAAGCTGCGACTTCGCTCTCGTTACAAAGAACACAGCTGGAGAACCAGGCGGGCCGCATGCATGACGTGCAGCGACCCGGCAACGATGTTTTGCAGCAAAGTCGCGACGTCACAAATCTGGCAAGCAACGCAACGCGAACGCCGGACCCGTTTAATGCGGCGACGCAATCCGGGCTGGCCACCACGACACGCTTATCAACAGCGGCGACGGCGGTCGCTGCTGGCGTGCCTGCCGCTACCCCAATTAGTGGGCCTGTGGCTGCTCATTTGCCCAGCGCCGGGGCACAAAAGGTGCAGATCACCATCGGTGGTATGGAGTCCGCACTTGCTCCCTTTGGGGAGAAAAATGATTTGGCCCCGGCGAGCGCCGGGCAGGCCGCGACAACCCGGCCTGGCAACGCAGCAAAAAGTGCGATAGCGGCCGCTTCATTTGGCTTTACCCATGAAGCCGGCGCTACCGAGCAAAGTAAAGTGAGTTTCAATAGTGCGGCGGCTGACAGGTTAGGCCGAGGCGCCGGTATTTTGACCGACCACGGCAACAGGATCGAGACCGTGCGTATTGCCGGCATTGAAATGGTGACGGCCCCGCAGCCTGGCCCGGGTCAGTCAGGCACTACGGACACATCAGCGCCGGTCTACCATCTGCGTGCCCCTATGGGCACTGAGAAATGGGCGCAGTCTCTGGGCGAGCGCGTAATGCTCATGGTCAGAGGCGAGCAGCAGATCGCGCGGCTCAGCATGAACCCGGAGCACCTTGGCCCGCTGGAAATCAGGCTGCAGGTGAAAGACGATCAGGCGCAGTTCTGGATCCATGCACAACATCAGCAGGCGCGCGATGCCATCGATTCGGCGATGCCGCGGTTGCGCGAAATGCTTGCTGAGCAGGGCCTGAATCTGAATCGCGACGGCGCACGCGATAGCAACGGTGAGCAAAGTAATAACAGCAGTGCACGAAGTGAGCCCGCGCGCAGAAACTGGACACAGCATTCGGGTGACGAGCACGCCAGTGAGGATCGAACTTTTCGTGGCGGCCATGACGGAGTGATCGATCATTACGCCTGATGCCGTCGCATCGTCGTGGCCGACCGTCGAATTTCTGGCGCCCCCCGCAAAAGCGCTGGATTTCTGACTGCTGATTCACGCGTCAGCTCTTAAACTCTTCCTAATAAAAACAATAGCTTATCTGGTTCGGGCAATACTGGCACGAACCTTGCTTACTAATCCTTCAGAAGAAGTTGCGCCACCGCGTGACAGGAGAAGGACATGGCAGAGCAAGCAAGTAGCGAGGCGCCTCCCGCGGCCGAAGCGGGTGGTGGTGTGGTCAAAGGAATTATGAAATGGCTGGCAATTGGTATTGGCTTCTTTGCCATCGCCACCGTCAGTCCGCTGGTCAGTCAAAAGCTATTCGGCATTCCTGGTGCAGGGCAAGCGGCAGGCGTCGATGAGGCAGTCGAGCCAAAAGGCCCACCGCAGTACATCGCCATTGACCCGTCGTTAATCGCCAGCGTTGCAGATGGTCAGGTAATGCGCTTTCTGCAGGTTGACGTGCAACTCATGACGCGTGACCCGGAAGCGGCAGTAGCCATTCAGACTCACGAGCCCGTCATCCGCAACAACCTGCTGATGCTTCTGAGCGCACAGTCACTGAAGTCGCTGAGCAGCAAGGAAGGCAAAGAAGCGTTACGGGCGAGCGCGCTTGCAGAAATCCAGGAAATCCTGGTCGCCGAGGGATCGAGTGCCAGCGTCGACGACCTGTATTTCACCGGTTTTGTTATCCAGTAACGGCCCGAAAAGCACTCCATGAGCAACAAAGAAAACGAGTCAGTGCTGACCGAGGAAGAGTCGCAGGCCCTGCTTGAGCGGACGGCGGGCGGAGCATCACCGGTTGCCACCTCCGATCCCGGCGCCGTGACGGAGCTGGATGTCACTCACTGGGATCGCATTGTGCGCGGCCGAGTCCCTGCACTCGAGGCTGTCAACGAGCGCCTGGCAACGGCGATGCAGATCAGTCTGTTCAAGGTTTTACGCCGAGAGGTCACGGTAACCGGAGAACCGGTGCGCATGGAGAAATGGGTCGAGTATTCGGAGTCGCTGCCGAGACCAACCAGCCTGTGCATTGCTCGTTCTGAAGATCAGGACACGAACTTTCTGGTTGCTATGGATGCGGACCTGCTTTTTGAACTGGTTGACGCCTACTTCGGCGGACCAGGCGGCGCTAAACGCAAGGGCGATGTCAGCGAGTTTACGCCAACGGAACTGCGGGTAAGCCGCTCAACCATTGATCGTGTTCTTAACGACATGCAGGACGCATGGTCGGTATTCCGCGCAATGAACTTTGTTGCAGAGCGACTGGAAAGCAATCCTCAGTTTGCGGCGATCGCGGCGCCGGCGGACCCGGTATACGTCAGTCGTTTTCGCATGGAACTGAATGGCCATGGCGGTGAGTTTCATGTCGTGCTGCCGTCCGCAATGGTTGACCCGGTCAGGCACCTTGTCAACGTTGGCAGCCCGAGAGAGCGCGACAAGAACAAGGACTATTGGAACGCGGCGCTGCACGATGATGTGCGCAACGCCAGCGTCACGTTACGCACAGTACTGGCTGAGACAAATATTTGTCTTGGCGACCTCCTGTCGATGCAGGAGGGCGACGTAATTCCCATCGATCTGCCCGAAATGGCAAAAGTCTATGCGGGTGATAGCCCCGTTCTCGCCGGCAAGTTCGGCGTGTCCAACGGGCGTAATGCAATAAAGGTAATTCATGCGACGGGTGAGTCGTTTGACAAAGGGAGAGCAATGTCATGAGTGATACAGATGTCGGACAGACGCAGACTGGACAACCGGCGACCGACCAGCAGCCGGCCTCCCCCGAGGCGGCAACGCCACCTCCGGCGACGCAGGCTGCGAGTTTTGATGAACTGACGCCGGAAAAGACTAATCCAGGATCGGAAAAACAGATCGATGTCATCCTTGACGTGCCGGTCACCCTGTCTCTGGAAGTGGGACGCTCGCAAATTAATGTCGGCCAGCTCCTGCAGTTGAGCCAGGGTTCAGTTGTGGAGCTTGACCGGCTCGCAGGTGAGCCGCTGGACGTGCTGGTGAATGGCACGCTGATCGCTCATGGCGAGATTGTCGTGGTCAATGACAAGTTTGGCATTCGCCTGACAGATGTTGTGAGCCCTGCCGAGCGCGTGCGCAAGCTTCGCTAGGCTGATCATGCAGCGCGCAGCTTACACAATCACGATGCTGCTGCCGGGAGCGGTCCGGGCGGCAGACAGCGTTGTTCCGGGGCCGGCTGTCGGCGACGTAGCGATCAGTCTTGCCGGAATCGTCGTACTTATTATCGCGCTGGCATGGGGGCTGCGCCGCTTGCGTATGCCGGGGGCTGCTTCTTCGGCCGGTGGCATCAAGGTCGTTACCGCGCTGGCCGTGGGCACACGGGAACGTATTGTGCTGTTACAGGTCGGCGATCAGCAACTCCTGGTTGGTATGGGCCCGGGGCATATGCAAACGCTGCATGTACTCAACGAGCCACTGCCCGATTCCCTCGGGTCAAACGCCGGCATGCGCGGTGCAGAAAAATATTCAGACTTTGCCGGCAAGCTGCGCGCGGCCATCGCAGGGCGCCAAAAATGATGCGCGTTGTTCGCATTCTCGCCCCGTTTCTGGCGATGTTCCTCTGGCCAGGTCTGAGCCTGGCTGAGACGGGCCTGCCCTCTGTAACGGTTATGGAGGAGGCGGACGGATCGCGCACCTGGTCACTGTCATTGCAAGTCATGCTGTTTATGACCGTGCTGACGGTTTTACCGTCGCTGGTGCTGGCAATGACGTCCTTCACGCGCATTATTATCGTACTCGCGATCTTCCGTCAGGCGCTCGGAACACCGCAAACGCCCCCGAATCAGGTGCTGATAGGACTCGCCCTGTTCCTGAGCCTGTTTGTGATGCAGCCGGTACTGAGCGAATCCTACTCGGCCGGCGTTCAACCATACCTCGCTGGCAGCATGGAAATCACTGACGCTGTTAAGGAAGTGGCCAGGCCGCTGCGTCGCTTTATGACGGGGCAGGTACGGGAGACCGATCTCGCCATGTTTGCGGAACTGTCGGGCGAAACCAAAGGTTACGAATCGCCCGAAGCAGTACCGTTTTCAGTGCTGGTGCCGAGTTTTCTGACAAGCGAGCTGAAGACGGCGTTTCAGATCGGATTCCTGGTCTTCATCCCCTTCGTGATTATCGACCTGGTGGTGGCGAGCGTGCTCATGTCCATGGGCATGATGATGCTGTCCCCCATGCTCATATCACTTCCCTTCAAGATCATGCTGTTCGTGCTGGTCGACGGCTGGGGCCTGATCATCGGGATGCTGGCCTCGAGCTATTTCGTGAGCTGAGGGAAATCTAATGACGCCGGATACCGTTATGACCATCGCTCGCGACGCCCTCTGGGTTACCACTTTGCTCGCTGCGCCGATGCTTTTGATGGCGCTCGCAACGGGCCTGTTTATTGGCATGTTTCAGGCGGCCACTCAGATTAACGAAATGACGCTCTCATTTATTCCCAAGTTAATCGTGTTGGTTTTGGTGCTCGCCGTCGCCGGGCCGTGGATGCTGGACCTGATCATGACCTATACGCGCAACCATTTTGAGAGTATTCCGAGCCTGCTCGGGTAGCGGACATGCTGGAAGCAGGCATAAAAATTGGTGGCGCTGAACTCAGCACCTGGATAGCCATGGGGCTCTTGCCGTTTGCACGCATAACGGGCGTGTGCATGGTCGCGCCCGTGTTTGGTGCGTTGTTTGTGCCTGCGCCGGTTCGAATTGTGTTTGCTGTCGTGCTCACCGCGGCCGTGCTGCAGTTCGCGCCGCCCGCCCCGCCCGAGGAGCTGGGGCTGATGCTTCTGCCCGCGCTCGCGCGCGAGCTCGTTATCGGCATTGCGATGGGGTTCGTGACGCAGATGATATTTGACGCCGTGGTGGTGGGCGGCCAGACAGTGGCAATGAGCATGGGGCTCGGCTTCGCCACCATGGTCGATCCTTCGCGGGGCAGCGTGCCGGTGCTCAGCCAGTTCTATCTAATTGTAGCGACCTTGCTGTTCCTTGCCCTCAACGCGCACCTTGCACTTCTGCGCATTGTGTTCGAAAGCTTCACCTTGCTCCCGGCCGGCAATATTTCGCTGGCGAGTACCAACGCTGCGGCCGTCGTAGGGTTTGGCTCGACGATGTTTGCCTCTGCAATCAAACTCGCGCTGCCTGCAATTATTGCCTTACTGATTGTCAATCTTGCTTTCGGTGTCATGAGTCGGGCGGCGCCCAGCATGAACCTTTTTGCAGTGGGCTTTCCCGTCACGATGGTTATTGGTTTCTGCATCCTGACTTTTGGCATAACGAATAGCGCGCCCGCTCTGGGCGAACTGATCGCCAGCGCCCTTTCGCTTGCGGCCAAACTTGCCGGAGGGGGCTGAGCATGTCCGACACGCCGCAGCAGGAGCGCACAGAGCAACCGACACCGAAGCGTCTTAAGGATGCCCGGGAAAAGGGGCAGGTGCCCCGCTCGCGCGAGTTGACGGCGGCGCTGGTGATGGTCTGCGGGGCGGCAACCTGTTTGCTCGCCGGGCGCGCCATGCTGGAGGATTTATCAGCAGTGCTTCGTGCAGGGCTGAGCTTTCCCGTTACTTCGGGCATGGACTCGGCTGCCCTTACTGAAGCTTTTGCCTTTGGCATCAGTGGTGGCCTGCAGGTGATCGCGCCACTTCTGATTGTTCTGCTGGCGGTTGCGGTGCTTGCGCCGACGCTGACCGGTGGCTGGTCTTTCAGCGTCAAGGCCATGGCCCCCAAGCTCGACAAGCTGTCGCCGCTTAAGGGCCTCAAGAGAATTTTTGGGGCGAAAGGGCTGGTCGAGCTTCTGAAAGCGCTTGCCAAGGCGCTTGTTGTGACGGGCGTTGCAATCATGCTGCTGCTTGGTCTTGCCGACCAGCTCTTGTCCCTGGGCAGCGGACCGGTCGGGCCGGCCCTCGACACGGCCGCTGGCCTGGTGGGTGGTTCGCTACTTATTTTGAGTGCTTCGCTGGTGTTAATTGCCGCCGTGGACGTGCCGTTTCAGCTCTGGAACCACAAGCGGCAGCTGAAAATGACGCTGCAGGAAGTCAAGGACGAACTCAAAGATACGGACGGCCGGCCCGAGGTGCGCAGCCGCCTGAGGGCGCTGCAGCAGGAACGCGCGAGACAGCGCATGCTGCTGGACGTTCCGACTGCCGACGTCGTGATCACAAACCCGACGCACTATGCCGTCGCACTGAAATATGACGATGCGCTGATGCGTGCACCCGTTGTCATTGCCAAGGGTGTGGACGAGGTCGCTGCACGAATTCGTGAGATTGCAGACACGAACGGCGTGCCGCTGTTCGAGGCGCCGCCCCTGGCGCGCGCACTTTTCCGATCAGCGGACATCAATGACGAAATACCGCCGCGCCTTTACGCCGCTGTCGCTCAGGTTCTGACCTGGATCTACCAGCTTCGTGAAGTCGCCGGCGGCGGCGAGTGGCCGGAGCGGCCGAGCATAAATATTGACGAGGAAACTGAAGGCTGAGCTAAAGCTCGGCCCGTGGAGAGCAATTAATGAATGCAGCGGTGATCAATAAACCTTTGGCAGCAATTGGCCATGCGGGCCTGGCAGCGCCGGCGATGGTGCTGATGGTTATTGCCATGATGGTGCTGCCGTTACCGCCGCTGATGCTGGACGCCATGTTCACGTTCAACATCTCGCTTTCGATGGTTGTGATCCTCGCCGTGATCTATGTGATGCGTCCGCTGGACCTGGGCGTGTTCCCAACCGTACTGCTGGCGGCCACTTTGCTGCGCCTGGCACTAAACGTCGCGTCGACCCGCGTCGTCCTCATTAATGGCCACACCGGCCCCGAGGCGGCAGGCAAGGTAATCCAGGCGTTTGGAGAATTTGTTATCGCTGGTAACTACGCCGTCGGCATTATTGTCTTTGCCATCCTGGTGATCATTAACTTCGTTGTGATTACAAAAGGCGCCGGGCGCGTTTCGGAAGTCACCGCGCGATTCACGCTGGATTCCATGCCTGGCAAGCAAATGGCTATCGATGCAGACCTCAACGCCGGCGTGCTGAGTCAGGAGGAAGCCGCAGAGCGCCGCGAAGAAGTGCGCGCCGAAGCCGACTTTTACGGTTCCATGGACGGCGCCAGCAAGTTTGTCCGCGGCGATGCCATCGCGGGCATCCTCATCCTTTTTATTAACCTCCTTGGTGGCCTGGCCATTGGTGTCGCCCAGCACGATATGGCGCTCGCGGATGCGGCGCGAACCTACACGCTGCTTACTATTGGTGATGGCCTGGTCGCGCAGGTCCCGTCTTTACTGCTATCCACCGCGGTGGCCATCATCGTAACGCGCATGTCCCGTCGCCAGAACATGGGCGCGGAGATTTCCGAACAGCTGCTTGGTGAGCCGCGCGTGCTTGCCGTAACCGGTGGCGTGCTGGGGTTGCTGGGCATGATTCCCGGCATGCCAAACGTGGCCTTCCTGGCTTTAGCCGGAGTTTGCGGTGGCGGTGCCTGGCTTATTGCCCGGCGCAAGCGCGAGAGGGCCGCCGAGAAACCGCCCGAGATTCCGGCGGAGCCGGTATCCAGCGAGCTGCGCGAATTGACCTGGGACGACGTAGGCGAGGCAGATCCGATCGGACTCGAAGTGGGCTACCGGCTCATCTCTTTAGTGGACAAGGAACGTGGCGGCGAACTTACCGGCCGAATAAAGGGCGTCCGCAAAAAACTATCCGAGGATTTCGGTTTCCTGGTGCCGCCGGTGCACATACGCGACAACCTCGATCTTGCGCCCTCCGTTTACACCATAAGTCTGCTTGGCGCGAAGGTTGCGGAGGCAGAAATCCAGCCAGATCGCTGGCTCGCCATTGATCCCGGGCAGGCGGCCGGCAAGCTTGAAGGCGTGCCGGTCAAGGACCCTGCCTTCGGGCTGCCTGCCTTGTGGATCGAGCCGGCGAAAAAGGAGTATGCACAGACGCTCGGCTTCACGGTGGTGGATCCGGCAACCGTAGTTGCGACCCATCTCAGCAAGGTGCTTGGGGACTACGGCCATGAGCTACTCGGCCACGGCGAGGCTCAGCAATTGCTCGACCGGCTTGGTCGCACGGTGCCGCGCCTTGTTGAAGAACTCGTACCGAAAATCATTCCCATGAGCGTGCTCGTTCGCGTGCTCCAGGATCTGCTGCGCGAGGGCATCCCCGTGCATAACATGCGACGCATCTGTGAAACCCTCGCAGAGCACGGCGCGAACACCAAAAATCCTCGCGAACTCGTGGCGGCCGTGCGCGTCGCGCTGAGTCGCAGCATCGTGCAAAACATTGCCGGCAACGTTGACGAGGTGCCGGTGATGACCCTCGACCCGAATCTGGAACGAATCTTGCAAGACTCTTTACAAGATGATGGCAGCGGTGCCGGCGGTATCGAGCCAGGCCTTGCAGAGAGCGTTCATATGAAATTAACCGAAGCCGTGGGGCGTCAAGAAATTGCCGGTGAGCCGTCGGTTTTGCTCGTTTCTCCGGCGCTGAGGCCCTGGCTGTCGCGTTTCCTGCGCCAGGGTATTCCCGGACTGAACGTGCTTGCTTACAACGAGATGCCGGAAAACCGCAAGTTGCGAATGGTGGCATCTGTGGGCGCCTGACCCACTGACAAAGAGGATGATTTGAACATGAACATCAAACGATATGCAGCGCCTGACATGCGCACGGCCATTCGCCGGATTCGCGAGGAGCTTGGTGCCGATGCGGTAATTCTATCCAGTCATCAGACCGATGAAGGCGTAGAGATCGTCGCGGCCATGGATTATGAAACGCAGTCCGAGGAAGTATTTCCGGCCCCGCCGGCGGTCCTGCCTGCGGACCATCACGCTCGGCAGGAACGCGCTGACGTGAAGGACCTTCGCGAGGAGATGAAGTCCATGCGCTGTCTGCTGGAATCACAGCTCTCGCAGCTTGCGTGGAACGACCGCACGCGGCGGACACCGCTGCAGGCGCAGGCGATGCGCAATCTCTCGAGCCTTGGTCTGTCGCCCGAACTGGTTGCAAGGATTGTCAGTGAAGCCGGGGAAATAAGCGACTACAAGGGTAGCTGGCAGGCGCCGCTTCGCTATTTGAGAAACGCCCTCAAAGTTGTGCCCAGGACCGGGCTCGCGACCAGCGGCGTGGTTGCCATGGTCGGCCCGACCGGTGCAGGGAAAACCACGGCTGTTGCGCGCTTGGCCGCCCGCCATACGCTGGAGCACGGCAGGGGCAGTCTTGCACTGATATGCGCCGACAACGTCCGCGTTGGGGCGCGCGACCAGCTGAGGGCCTATGGCCAGATTCTGGGCGCCCCCGTCTACGTCGCGAGTGACGGCGCAGAGCTCAAGAAAACGACGGCGAGCCTGTCTCGCACCCGGCTGGTGCTTGTCGATACGGCGGGCATTGGACATCGCGACGCTCAGTTCGCCGAACAGATTGCCTGCTTTCGGGATCCTTCTGTAGCAGTTCGCGCCTATCTGGCTTTACCTGCCAATGCACAGTCCGAAGCGATGCTCGAGACCATTGACGCCTATGCCTGCCTCGAGCCCGAAGGCTGCGTACTGACAAAGATCGACGAAGCGGCAAGTTTAGGTGGCGCCATTTCTGCCCTCATCGATCGCGAACTCCCGCTGGCCTGGCTTTGCAATGGCCAGCGCGTGCCGGAAGACATGTACCCCGCGGCGGGCAGGGAAGACTGGTTGCTGAAAGTAGCGATTGAGCGACTTAAAGCCAGCAAGCGCGTGGTGAGCGAGCACTACATGGCAGAAAAATTTGAGGAGGCACAGACCCATGCAACTATCTGAACCAAACTACGGCCAGGCAGAGGGCCTCCGACTGCAAAACAACGCAAACGCCGTTAAGGTCATCGCAGTGACGGGAGGCAAAGGCGGCGTCGGCAAAACCACAATCGCTGCGAACCTCGCAGTGGGCCTGGCGCAGCGAGGCAGGCGCGTGATGCTGATGGATGCTGATCTCGGCATGGCAAATCTTGACGTCATGCTCGGGCTGCAGCCGCGCCACAACCTGGCCCAGGTCTTCGCGGGCCAGTGCAGTCTCGAGGATGTGATCCTTGAAGGACCCGCCGGCATCTCGTTCATACCGGCCGCATCGGGTGAGCTGGAACTCGCGCGTATCGGCGAGCAGCAGGTCGCGGGCCTGATCGCTGCGTTTGATGTCCTGCCGCGTGCGCCCGAAGTGCTCATTCTTGATACCGCCGCGGGGCTGTCCACAAGCGTCGTAAGGTTTGCCCAGGCCGCGCAGGAAGTTCTGGTCGTGCTGTGTGACGAGCCGGCATCCATGACCGATGCTTACGCGCTGATCAAGGTGTTGAACCGGCAGCATGGAATAAAGAGATTTCGGGTTGTCACCAACCTGGGCCGACGCGCCGGCCACGGCGCCGATCTGTTCGAGAAGTTTTCGCGGGTCGCCACCAGGTTTCTGGACGTGGCCCTTGACCATGCGGGCAGCATCCCCTTCGACGAGTATTTGTTGCGATCAGTGCAGCAACAGAGCCCGGTGCTGCAGACCTTTCCCGGCGCGTGGTCATCTCTTGCGTTAAAGAAATTGGCGGAGCGTGCCGATAAATGGGCTGTACAGGTAACAGATCGGGGAAGCCTCGAATTCTTCCTCAATCGCAGCTTCAGCCTTTGTGAAGAAGGCGTAGGCCAATGAGTCCGCAGACAGCGTACCGCGAAGTTGCTGCGCTGGACGCAGACGCGCTGGTCGAGGCTCACGCGCCGCTGGTAAAGCGGATTGCAGAGCATCTGCGTGGTCGCCTGCCTGACAACGTTGAGACGGATGATCTCGTGCAGGTGGGTCTGATGGCGCTATTGGAAGCGGCACGCAAGTTTTCGCCGGACAAGGGCGCTCGTTTTGAGACCTACGCGGGAATTCGTATTCGCGGTGCGATGTTGGACGAAGTACGGGCAATGGGCTGGACGCCGCGCTCTGTGCACCGCAAGCAGCGGGAAATATCTATGGCGATGCACGCCCTGGAGCAGGAAACGGGCCGCGAGGCCAGAGCAGAGGACGTCGCCAAAAGACTGGGTGTAAGCATGGACGAGTATCACAAGATGGCCGCCGACTCGGTCGCAGCGCGATTGACCAGCCTCGATCAGGTGGTCAACGGCGAAGAAAAACGCGCCTCGATCGCTGCAGAAGATGAGGACCCCGCGGACTTCGTCGAGAAGGGCGAATTTCGCGCCATGCTGAGCGACGTCATCGGCGGTTTGCCGGAGCGCGAGGCGCTCGTGATGGCGCTCTATTACGACGAAGAACTCAATCTCAAGGAAATTGGCCGGGTGCTGGAAGTCAGTGAGTCCCGCGTCTGTCAGATACACGGCCAGGCGCTTGCGCGAGTGCGATCGAGAATTCAGGGCATTACCAACAAAGATGCGGCGGCATAGCAAAAGGATTAACCAGGCATGAACCCGGGCGATGAAAAAATGAAAAAGGAAACTGTGCATGGATCCGTTTAGTCTCGCGGGCGTAACGCTGGCCTTTGTCGCCATCGTCGGGGGCAGCGTGCTGAAGGGCAGCGGCGTTGCGGCGCTGCTGAACCCGGCGGCGTTCACGATCGTGGTAGTCGGGACGATCGCCGCCATTTTTATACAGACGCCCAAACCGGTTTTCCTGCGCGCCATGAAAATTCTGCCCTGGGTTTTTAAGCCACCCGTCATCGACAAGCAGGGGCTGATCGCCAAGATTGTGGACTGGAGTAACACCGCCAGGACCCAGGGTCTGCTTGGACTCGAGCCTGCCCTGGAGCAGGAGGAAGACCCGTTCATAAGGAAAGCACTGCAAATGCTGGTCGACGGTACCGAGCCTGAGACCATGCGCAAGATCGTTGAGACCGAGATCGACGCCAAGGAAACGTCCGATACGGCGAGTGCGAAAGTGTTCGAGGGGCTCGGCATCTACTGTCCGACACTCGGCATCATCGGGGCTGTTCTTGGCCTGATGGCTGTAATGAAGAACCTTGCCGACCCGAGCAAGCTGGGGTCCGGTATCGCGGCGGCGTTTGTGGCGACCATCTACGGTGTCGGACTTGCCAACCTGTTTTTTCTTCCCATGGGTAACAAGCTCAAGCAGGTCATCAAAGACCAGGTGACCGTCAAGGAAATGCTCCTCGACGGGCTGCTTGCAATCGCCGATGGCGAGAACCCGCGCAACATCGAGGTCAAGCTGCAGGGCTACCTCACAGAGGAGGTCGAGGCAGATGGCGCGCAAGCACAAGCATGAAGATCATATGAATCATGAAGCCTGGGCGATTCCCTATGGCGATCTGATTACATTGTTGCTTGCGTTTTTTGTTGTCATGTACTCCATGTCTTCGGTGAATGAGGGCAAGTACCGGATCCTTTCTGAGTCACTGCGAGCCGCGTTTCGGGGCGCACCGAAATCGACTGAACCAGTGCAGATCGGCAGCAAGCCTGCCCGCAGCAAACACGAGTCGCCGCCGATGTCCGTCAGCCCCCAGCGATACATGCAGCTCGACAAAGAGGCTGCGGAGAATCAGCCTCCGATGACCCTGGGCGAGCGTCTCGACGAGTTGCTGCGGGACGAGCAAATTGCGCAAGCGCTGGACGAGATGGCTGACGAGGTTGAGCAGGCTATGAAGCCGCTTATCAACGCGGACATGATCCGGGTGACGCGCAAGCGCACCTGGCTTGAGGTGGAGATCAAGACCGATATTCTGTTTCCAAGCGGCAGCGCCGACATCGCCGATGATGCGCGGCCCGTCCTGCAGGACCTGGCCAACGTCATGGCGCGTTTTGACAACCCGATCCGGGTCGAAGGCCACACCGACGACAAGCCGATTAACACAGCGGAGTTTCCCTCCAACTGGGAGCTCTCCGCGGCACGCGCCGCAGGGGTTGTTCATCTGTTCACGGATCAGGGCGTCAAGCCGCAGCGCCTCGTGGTCACAGGAATGGGCGAGTACAGCCCGGCAATGTCGAACGACTCCGCAGAAGGCCGGGGCCGGAACCGTCGGGTGGTGCTGGTTGTGCTGGCCACGCCGGAAATGGCGCGCGAAAACCTGCCGTTGAGCAGTGATGTTGAGAGTGGGCAAGAAGCCTTGACCGATGCCGACGGAGGAAGCGCCTGATGTCGGGCATGAAACCACTTGGACCGACATACCCGGTGACGCCGCTGCGGCCGGTGAAGGACGAGGCAGAGCGCCAGCGCCAGCCTCGGAAGCGCAAGCCGCGCAAGGACGAAAACAACCGCGGCCGCGACAGCAATATAGATGAGTACGCTTAGGCGAGGAGTTTGAAAATGTTAAGCATGGAAAGTGTCGGGTTTTTCGTTGCGGGTCTGAGCATTATCGGGCTGCTGCGGGTTCTGTTTGCATTCAGAGAGCTGCGCGGTGAGCTGCACGATCAGCGTCTGCTGTTAAACAGCACTCGCTGCAAAATGGAAATTCTCCAGTCCCGGATTGCGCTCGGCGATTCTCACGAGAGACGCCTGCGAGACCTGGAGTCGCGTGCGGATGTCGGTGACCGGGCAGCGCAGCACGCCAGCTATGACGATGCCACGCGCCTCGTACAAAAAGGCGCGGCATCGGGCCAGCTCGCAAGGTCATGCGGACTATCGCGCGGTGAGGCCCAGCTTGTGCACGCGCTATGGAGTAAAGACGTCGAACTGTCCTAAAGGGCATCGGCAGGTAAAGGGAAAGATCAAAAAATCCGTTTTGCGGTAGGAACCGAGATGGCATTACCAAGAGTGCTTGAGAAAAAACTGGCTTCGTTTACTGACTTGCCGAGTCTGCCGCTGGTTGCAGCGGAGATCGTCGAGCTGGCGCAACAGCCGGGCGTCGACATTCGCGCCGTTGCCGAGGCCGTTAGCAAAGACCCGGCACTTGCTGCCAAGGTGCTGCGGATTGCCAACTCCGCACTCTACGCACAGCGTCGGCGGAGCAATAACATGCGTCAGGCGCTGATCGTTCTTGGGCTGAATGCCACGATGACGCTGGCGCTCAGCCTGAGCGTAGTAGGCGGCCTGTCGCAATCGAAATCCAAAGGCCTGGCGTTCATTAATTTCTGGCGCCGCTCCATTCTCGCGGCTACCTGGGCCAAGGAGCTTGCCAGCGAAATCCGCAGGCCTGATGCGGAGGAGGTGTTCCTGTCGGCGCTGCTGCAGGATATCGGCATGCTCGCGCTAGACCGGGTGCGGCCCGAGCTGTATGCGGACGAGGGGCTGGACCAAAGCGATCACCAGGCGATGATCGCTCATGAAAAGGCGACGCTCGGTGCCGACCATGCGGCAGTCGGCGGCTGGCTTTGCAAACACTGGAATCTGCCTGAGCACATCGTGGATGCTATTCGTGACAGCCACCGCAAGTCTCTGGGCATCTGCAAACCTCACCTTAAGACTTTCAAGGGTTGCGTTATGGCATCTGGCCTCCTTGCCGATGCGTGGCTGATGAATGCAGACGCCGCAGCAATCAGCAAGCTGGCTGCCAAAGTCCATGATCTGACCGGCATCGAGGAAAACAAGCTGGGCGATCTGTTTGAGACCATCTCCGCGCAGCTGCCGGTCACCGAGGATGTCTTCCAGATGAAGCTCTTCGATCATGAGGCTTCCGCGCAGGTGTTTGAGCGTGCTCGTGAGGTGCTCATTGTTCGCAACCTCCAGTTTATTTCCGAGGTCGACGAGCTGCGCCAGTCGAAAGAATCGCTGGAGTCTAAAAACAAGGAGCTGGAAGAAGAGGGGCGTCGCGATGCCCTGACCAACGCCTTCAATCGCGCTTACCTGGAAGAAGTGTTTGCGCAGGAATTCGAAACATCACGCGAGCGCGCATGGCCGCTCAGCGTCGCCTTCGTCGATCTGGACTATTTCAAAGAGGTGAACGACACGCACGGGCACCGCGCGGGCGACTTGATTCTTCGCGAGGCCGTAAAGATTTTTTACCGCTGCGTCCGTGACAGTGACGCCGTTGCACGCTACGGGGGCGATGAGTTTGTGCTGCTCATGCCGGGAACCGATCATGAGGGCGCCCAGGTCGTTTGTGATCGCGTTGTAAGATTTATGCGCGACAACAAGCCAACGCTCGACGGGGTGGAGCTTGGCGTCACGGTTTCGGTCGGACTTGCTACCAGCGACTCTTCTACGGACTTCAACACGGCCGGCGAACTGATGGAGGCGGCTGACAAGGCTCTGTATGTTTCCAAGTCGCAGGGCCGCGACCAGTTTACGGCATGCCTCGAAAACGCGCCGCCAAGACGTGCTCAAGGGTAGCGCTATGAACCCGGCTGAGGGCGTCGTAAAAATCGGGCTGCTAATTGGCGAGGGCGTCCTTAGCCAGGCCGTCATCTCGAGCCTGGCGGCGCGCGGCCTGGATTGCCGGATAGCGGCTACCCTGACGGAAGCGGAGCGCACGACCACGGGTGAAATGTACGACCTGCTGGTGGTTGATGCGGCTATTTACGGGTCGGAAAGTCCTGCGGCGTGCCGCCGCCTCAGTGAAATCTGGCCGGATTGCCCGCTGATTCTGCTTACTGAGCCGCGGCAAGAGTTCGATAGCCCGGCGCTGAACACAGATTGGCAAGTGCTGCCAATCAGCGACAGAAAAAGAGAGCTGTTGCCGCAGCTCCTGCTGCTGGTGGCGGAGCGATTCACCCTCGCCGCTGATTCCGTTGCATCACGCACCGTACTGCAGGCGATTCTGGACAGCGTGCAGGATGGTTTTATGCTGACCAACAGCGAGGGCCAGACGCTGTACCAAAGCCCGTCCGCTCCCGGGGCGAACGGCATATTTGAGAGCATTCCACTCAGAGACGACAAAGGTAATTTTTTCGGCGCGATTCACCATGCATCGGCGCCAGACAGCGTGCAGGCGTTCGCGCCGGCGCGCGACCCCGGTACAGGTTTGGTGTGCCGGGAGACACTGGTTGAGTGCCTCGGAAATGCGCTTGCACGTGTGACCAGATCAGGCGGACGCTGCGCGCTGCTGCTGCTGGACTATCTGGCGACAGATCATGACGGCGCCAATGAGCCTGCTATGCGGGCAGCGTTAAGCGTGGCGGGTCGCAAGCTTGCCTATCAGCTCAGACGGGGCGACCTCGTCGCACGCGTCGCACCTTCCGTTTTCGCCATCGTTCTCGAGGGCGTTGATACCGTCGCCGAAACGGCGCGGGTTGCACAGAAGCTTCTTAAGGTGGCAGCGCTCACCGAAAGTCGACCCGGGCGAATTGGCATAGCGATCAGCCCTGACGATGGCGACGATTCGGACGGCATCATGCAGGCCGCGGAGGCCGCCCTCGTCAAGGCTTGTGCTGAGAAGAGCCCGGGCTATGCGTACTTGAAGGACGCGACCGCGCGAGATATCGCGAGGTTTATTGCATTGAGCGAAGGTCTTGACGACGCGCTGGCGCGCAACGAGTTTGACCTGCATTTCCAGCCGCAGTTTGATCTGGAGTCGCGGGTGGTAACGGGATTTGAGGCGCTGTTGCGCTGGGAGCACGCCGAGATGGGGTCGGTTTCGCCGGCAGAATTTGTTCCCGTACTCGAACGCAACGGCCTCATTAACGAAACCGGCGCGTGGGTCATAGACAGGGCCTGCAAGCAACTTGCCGCCTGGCAGAAAGAATTTTCGAGACCGGATCTCAACATGGCCGTCAATCTTTCACCCAGCCAGCTTGAGGATGACGCGCTTATCAGTGTGGTCAGCCGCGCACTCGCCGAATCCGGCGTGGCGCCTGAAAAGCTGGAACTTGAGGTAACCGAAGGCCTGTTGATGAAAGACCCGACCAAGGCCAGCGCAACCTTGCGGCGTTTGACCAAAATGGGTACGCCCATTGCGATAGATGATTTCGGTACCGGCTATTCCTCGCTCGCGTACATAAAAATGCTGCCGGTGAGTGCACTCAAGATTGATCGCACTTTTATGCAAGGTGTACCCGAAAACGACAAAGACGTTAGCGTAGTGAAGGGCACCATTGCTCTGGCAAAAGGCCTGGACCTGGTCGTAACGGCAGAGGGCGTCGAAACACACGAGCAGGTTGAGTGTCTGCAGCGCCACCACTGCGACCGCGTTCAGGGCTTTCTGTTTGGCAAGCCGCGCGCAGCAGCGGAAGCGCAGCGCTTTCTTACGGACGGTCCCAGTATCTGATAAAGCCGATCAGACTGACGCTGACAAGCTGTATTTCTTGATTTTCTCGACCAGGGTCGTGCGCCGCAGTTGCAGGCGTCTCGCCGCCTGCGCCACGACGCCGTCCGATTCCTGCAGGGCTTTTCGTATCAGGAATGACTCAATATCGGCCAGATAATCACGCAGGCAGATCTCGCCGTCCGGCAGATCATGATCCTGAGGCAAGGGCCCGTCTTTACGCGCCACGGCAATCGAATGCAGGTCTTCCTGGCGCAGGGGTGCGGTAGCAGTGTACCTGGCGGGCAGGTCTGAAATATCCACAGTCTTGCCGGGATACAAAACGCACAGGCGCTCGATAAGGTTCGCTAACTCGCGAATGTTGCCGGGCCAGTCATGGTGCTTCAGCATGCGCAGGGCGCCCGGCGTGAGCAGGATGGGGCTCAGGCCGTCCTCCCGGCAGCGTGACAGAATGCTCTCAACGAGAATCTGCAGGTCTTCCGGGCGGTCTCGCAGCGGTGGCATCTGTACCGGGAAGACGTTGAGTCGATAAAACAGATCAGCCCGAAACTTGCCAAGTTCAATCGCCCCTTCCAGATCCCGATGCGTTGCGGCCACGATGCGCACATCGCAGGCACGACTCTCGTTGCTGCCCACGCGTTCGTAGATTCTTTCCTGCAGCACGCGCAGAATTTTCACCTGCATGGGCAGGCTCATGTCGCCGATTTCATCGAGAAAAAGCGTGCCGCCCTCGGCAACCTCGAATCGGCCGACGCGCGCCGACACGGCGCCCGTAAATGAGCCTTTTTCGTGGCCAAACAGCTCACTTTCAAGTAATTCGGTGGGGATCGCGCCACAGTTAACGGGTACGAACGGCTTGTCGCGGCGCGGCGACATGTCGTGCACGTAGCGGGCGGCCCATTCCTTACCGGTACCGGATTCCCCGGTGATCAGGACATTGGTAGCGAAGGTGGCGACCTGTTCGAGTTGTCGGCGAAGCTTCTGCATTCGCGGGCTGCTGCCCGACGGCAGGAAATTCGAACTCGACTCTGTGCCCGCGTTTTCTGCGGGTTTATCGTTCAGATCTTCAATGATCTCTTGCTCATCCATGTCAGCATCGCTCCTGCGATCCATTGCTTTCCCCTCTACCCCTCTCGGCCGTATCCGGAAAACCGGCAATAATCACGGCTCTGTCGCGAAGGGCCTTGCCGCAGCATTTCGGCACAGGGCTCCAAAAAAGTCGTTA
>JABDLF010000111.1 GCA_013003115.1 Gammaproteobacteria bacterium | reverse complement strand
GATCCTCTGCCCGCGGCCGGCACGCGAAAAGCAAGGCGCGACTGGCCCGATTCGAAGAGCTTTCATCTCAGGAAGTGCAGCAGCGCAATGAAACCAAGCAACTCTACATACCGCCCGGACCGCGCCTCGGTGACATGGTCATCGAAGCCAAACACGTGCAGAAGGGCTTCGGCGACCGACTTCTTGTAGAAGACCTCAACTTCAACCTGCCGAAGGGCGGGATCGTGGGCGTGATCGGGCCCAACGGCGCCGGCAAGACCACACTCTTCCGCATGATCACGGGAGAAGAGCAGCCGGACAAAGGCGAATTCAAGGTCGGCGAATCCGTAAGCGTCGCCTATGTGGATCAGTCGCGCGACGCGCTCGACGACGATAAAACGGTATGGGAGGAGATTTCCGACGGACAGGACATCATCCAGGTGGCACGCTACGAGACGCCCTCGCGCGCCTACGTGGGCCGATTCAATTTCCGCGGCCCGGATCAGCAAAAGCGCATCGGCGACCTGTCCGGTGGGGAGAGAAACCGCGTGCACCTGGCCAAACTCATTAAAGCCGGTGGCAACGTGCTGTTACTGGACGAACCCACCAATGACCTCGACGTGGAAACGCTGCGAGCCCTCGAAGATGCGCTGCTCGATTTTCCCGGCTGCGCCGTTATCATCTCCCATGACCGCTGGTTCCTCGACCGAATCGCCACGCACATCCTCGCATTTGAGGGCGACAGCAAAACCACGTGGTTCGAGGGGAACTATGCTGACTATGAGAAGGACCGGCGACGCCGGCTCGGAGATGAGGCGGACCAGCCCCATCGTCTCAAATATCGACGGATAGACGCGTAAAAATGAAAAACCAAAATGACAAGGGACTGGCACGAGACGTCAGTGAAAAGATCGTCGATTCCGTTAACGAGTTTCTTCGCCTCGAGTCAGCGTCCGGCATCCTGCTGCTGATCGCGGCAATTCTTGCGCTGGCTGCTGCGAATTCGCCCCTGGTGAATTTATACGACGCGTTTCTTGCTACGCCCGTCGTTATACGCGTTGGTGCACTGGAGATCGCCAAGCCGCTTCTGTTGTGGATCAACGACGGTTTGATGGCGATTTTTTTCTTTCTCGTTGGACTCGAAATCAAGCGTGAGATTCTTGATGGAGAACTCTCAAGGCCGTCTCAGCTGATACTGCCGGGTTCTGCCGCGATCGGCGGGATGCTGGTACCGGCCCTGCTCTACTTGTGGATTAACGATCAGGCAGGCGGCCGGCCCGACGGCTGGGGTATACCGGTCGCAACCGACATAGCCTTTGCGCTTGGCCTGCTTATGATGTTTGGCGCCCGGGTACCGGCAGCGCTCAAGGTCTTTCTTCTGACACTGGCTATCTTCGATGATCTCGGGGCGATCGTAATCATTGCCATTTTTTATTCAGGCGACCTTTCCGGGACTGCGCTCGCCGTGGCCGGCGCAGCCTGGGCCGGCGCAATCGTCCTTAATCGCAGGGGCGTCATGAATACGACGCCTTACATATTGCTCGGCATCGTCATGTGGGTGGCCGTTCTGAAGTCGGGCGTCCATGCGACGCTCGCCGGGGTATTGCTTGCGCTGGTTATTCCTATGAAGGGCAAAGAGGGCCAGCAAGGGCCACTGCGTTCACTGGAGCACGATCTGCATCCGGCCGTAGCTTATGCGATTCTGCCGTTGTTTGCCTTTGCCAATGCAGGCCTCGCCCTGGGCGGCATGTCCTTCAACGATCTTACTCAGCCCGTAAGTCTCGGAATCATCGTCGGACTCTTCGTAGGCAAACCTTTAGGAATATTGATATTTACTGCCGCAGTAGTCTTGACGGGCTTTGCAAAACTGCCGCGCGGCTGCAACTGGGCACAGGTAGTCGGCATTAGCTGGCTGGCCGGACTTGGCTTCACCATGAGTCTCTTCATTGCCGGCCTCGCCTTCGAACATAGCGGCCTGGATAACAGTGTGGCAGACAGACTCGGAATTCTCGCAGGCTCGGCGCTGAGCGCGCTGGCCGCAATAGTCGTTCTTGCCTTCAGTCTGCCAAAATCGGCCGCGGCGAAACCTGCGACGGAAACTGATCAGGCTGCGGACACCTAGCTGCGCGCCGGCAGGTACTTTTCGCGCCTTAATTGCTTGAGCTCGAAGCCCTTTTCCTTGAGCAGCTCCACCGCATTGTCGATCATGTCCGGATTGCCGCACAGGTAGATAACGTCATTTTCGGGATTCAGCTTCAGCCCGTCGAACTGGTTCTGCACATAGCCGCTGACTTCTGCGCCTTCACACTGCGCTTCCTGACTTAAGCAGGCGCGATAGCTGAATTCTTCGTGGGTTTCGTCGAATTCCTCAAAATCGGCATGGTAAAGCTTGTCTTTCCGATACTGCACGCCCATCAGCAGCTCGACCGTGTACTCGCCGCCCTCGAGCCGGTCTGCAAGGCCAGGCAGCATCGCACGATAAGGCGTGATCCCTGTGCCCGTGCCAACAAGCACGTAGCGGCACGGCGGATCATCACGCAGCACGAAGCGTCCGAACGGACCGCTGGCATTAACCTCATCGCCTGGCTTAAGGCCGAAGAGATAGCGGGTTGCGCGGCCGCCCTCAACAGGCGCGACGGCAATATCCAGGGTGCCGCCGTCACGCGGCGCGCTGGCAATGCTGTAACTGCGATGCGTCGCCTTACCGTCTGCCTCGAAATGAATATTCAGGAACTGCCCGGCGACGTATGCCAGCTCTTCGCCATCAGCGCGCCTGAATGCGAGCTCGAGAACGCTGGGCGTAATCATCGAAGTTCGCTCTACTACGAGCGGAAATGTCTTTAATGCCATGGGATCTCTCGTTTTCGGGGCGCCTTTTTAGCACAAATCTCCGGGCGTTGTTACTCCCGACATTTAGCGCCGGGGCCTTCCCGATTACCCGCCAATAGCCCGAATTTCAGAATTGCGTCTTGAAATTACAGAACGTACGACTTTCTTCAGGACGCGCTGCATTTTCAGGAACTCTGAATTCTCCTGCAGCTCGGCTTGATTTTCCTCGTCCATATAAAGGCGCTGACACATTTCAATCTGCAGCGCCTGGACTTTCGGGCGATGGCCGTAGTGCGCAGTGATGTAGCCACCCTTGTATGGCTCGTTGCGCGCAACCTTCATGCCCGCCGATGCGAAGCATCTGGCGACTTCATCAATCAGCCAATGCTCAGAGCTGTTGCCGTCGCGGTTGCCGAGGTAGATGTCGTCGGTAAGCCTGTCGTGCACCTTGTTCGGGCTGGACGCCACGCTGTGTGCGTCTATCAGCACGACGGTCCCGAATCGCCCCAGCTTTTCGTCTACCAGCTCAGACAGCTTCTGGTGATAGGGCTGGTGATAAAGAACGCGGCGGCGCTCCACGGTTTCGGCATCCGGTGGCTGCCGGAATATCGGGTCTCCCTGGAACGTTTGCGTAGCAACCAGCCCGGTTTCAAAACGGCCCGGATACAGCGGGGCCGCATCGGGAGGCCGGTTGAGGTCAATCACGAAGCGGCTTACGTTTGCATAAAGGGTGCTTACCCCCAGCGACGGCAAAAAATCATAGAGATGCGGGAGATGCCAGTCTGTCATGGGCAGCGCACGGATCGCGTCGCTGGCAAACGTCGCGTCTATATCCGCGGGGACGAAGGTGCCCGCATGCGGGATATTCACGATCAGCGGCACTTCGGGAGCCTCGGGCGGCCTCAGCGTAAATAGCGGCGGGATGCTGTTCACAGGGCTCGCATGCGCTCGTTGACAGACTTCATCACCCGCGAGTAGTCAGAGGCCACGTCTGATGCACCCGAAATCCCGGCAGGACCCGCCAGCATTTTTCCGCCGACATAAACCGCAGCAATATCCTGGCGAGAGCCCGCCGTGACCCAGGCATCCATCACGCGATCAGGCGCAACGCCGGCCAGTGCCGGGGCCGCCAGATCCAGCGTCACAAAATCCGCGAATCGTCCTGGTTGCACGACGCCCGCGTCTATTTGCAGCGCCTCAGCGCCCCCGCCCGCGGCATGCTGCCAAAGCGGAAGTCCAAGGCCGGATGCATCGGCCAGACACGCGCGTTGCCGACGCGCAAGCCGCTGCCCGTACTCAAGAACGCGAAGCTCCTCAATGGCATCGATGCGCACGTTGCTGTCCGAGCCTATGCCCCACTGCCCTCCGCCTCGCATATAGGCGCCCGCTTCGAACAACCCGTCGCCGAGATACGCCTCTGTCAGCGGGCATAGCACGACGCGCGCGCCGCTATTAATTATCAGTGCACGCTCATCTTCATCGGCATGAGTCGCATGCACGATATTCCAGCGAGAATCGAGGTCCACCGAATTCGCAAGCACGGTCACCGGGCGCGCGCCGTGATGCTTCTGACACTCACTGACTTCGGGGAGCTGCTCTGCGACGTGCATGTGGATCGGAAATGATTTACCCAACACCGCTTCCGCAACTTCAACCAACCGGCCAAGTTCCGCTGCCGGCACCGCTCTCAATGAGTGCGGAGCAATACCACAGGTAACGTCAGTAAACTGGCTCAGAAATTCTCCAAATGACTCCGGCGTTGGATGCAGAAAACGCCCCTGCTCCGCGCTGGCGGCCTTACCGAAACCGCCCTGGCGATAGTAGACGGGCAGAAAGACCTGCCGTATGCCTGCGTCGCGCGCCGCCTCGGTTACTGCACGACCCATGCGGCCGCTCGTTTCGTCGTCTGGCGAATGATGGATATAGTGAAACTCGGCGACGCTTGTGAACCCTGCTGCCAGCATATCCGCGTAGGCGCGTCGCGCAATGGCGTACAAATCGTCCGGAGTGAGGACCGCTGCGAGGCGATACATGTGTCGCCGCCAGCTCCAGAACGTATCGTCACCGGCTTTCGCCTCTGCGAACCCCGCCATGGCCCGCTGAAATACGTGGCTGTGCGCGTTTGGCATGCCGGGAATTGCGAAGCGCGCATCGAAGCCATCTTCGCCCGCGGCCTCGATGGATCGGATTCGCCCGGCGTCGTCCATATGCACGCGCCGGCGGTGCTCGAGGCCGTTCGGTGTCAGCAGGTATTCAAAATCGAGGCTGCGAGGCATACCCTAGGGCACCTTTGTCTAGTTTCCGGACGCTTTCAACGTGTATGACCTGGTAGTCGAGAACGCGAAATTGTACCCCATGGCAGGGGACGCCCTTGTGTCACCCGCAAAGGTCATGGCGGTTCGTGACGGGCGCATCGCCGCACTTGCCGAGTCGCGCGATGATCTCGACGGGCCCGCTGACGTCGTGATCGATGCCGCCGGTCGCGTGCTGCTACCCGGGTTCGTGGACTGCCATACCCACGCGGTGTTCGCAGGTGACCGGTCGGAAGAACATCGTATGCGCCTGGCCGGCCAATCCTACGAGGACATCGCGCGCGCAGGGGGCGGCATAGCGAGCACGGTCAGAGCCGTCAGGGCCGCCAGCGAGGCTGCGCTCATCGATGCGAGCCAGCCGCGTCTTCAGGCGCTGATGCGCGAAGGCGTGACCAGCGTCGAGATCAAGAGCGGCTACGGACTGGATCTTGCAAACGAACTCAAGCTTCTGCGGGCCACCAAGGCTCTGGGCGAGCGGCTGCCGCTGGATATCTCGGCGACATTTCTCGGCGCGCACGCGGTGCCGCATGATCGCAGCAAAAGCGAATACCTGGGCGAAGTCATCGAAATCATGCTCCCGGAGGTTGCCCGCGAAAAACTCGCGTCGGCGGCGGATATTTACGTTGAGAATATTGCCTTTGATAACGATGACCTGCTGAGACTCGCCGCTGCCGCTGACAAGGCCGGCCTCAGACTAAGGGCGCACACCGATCAGCTCAGCAACATGGGAGGCACTGCCCTCGCTGCAAGCCTGGGTGCCCTGTCCTGCGACCACCTCGAGTTCAGCAATACGGATGACGTCGCCGCAATGGCCCGACATGGCACCATCGCCGTGCTGCTGCCCGGCGCATTTTATTTCCTGCGGGAATCTAAAAAGCCACCGATCGCTGCGCTGCGCGCCGCCAGGGTACCCATGGCCGTGGCGAGCGACCTCAATCCAGGCACATCACCCGTTGCCAGCCTTCTTACCTGCCTGCATTTTGCCACGACGCTTTTTGGGTTAAGCAGCGATGAGGGTTTGCTTGGCATTACAATAAACGCCGCCCGCGCAATGGGTCGCGGCGCAGAAGTTGGCAGCCTCGAAATCGGAAAATCGGCGAACTTCTGCATCTGGGACATCCCATCGCCGGATTACCTTTGCTATCAACTTGGCGGACTGACGCCCGCCGCCCGTTTTTTTCAGGGACAACAACAATGACCACGGCAACAACGCTGGTTCTGGATGGAAAACACCTGACCCTCGACATCATCAGGGATTGGGAGCGGCAACCGCGCCCGGTTGCCCTTGCGGAGTCGTCCGTACATGCGATGAATGCCTCGGTCAATCGCGTGCGCGAAGTGGTCGCACGGGGCGAAGTCAGTTACGGCATCAACACCGGCTTTGGCGCGATGGCAACCAAGGTAGTCGACTGCGAACAGCTGACCAACCTGCAATACAACCTGGTTCGCAGCCACGCCTGCGGCGTGGGTGAGGCGCTGCCAGAAAACATCGTGCGGCGAATCATGCTCCTGAAAGCCAACAGCCTTGCCGCCGGGCTGTCGGGCATCCGACCTCTTGTCGTGGAAACCTTGCTGGCATTTTTGAACAAAGGCGTTACCCCGGTTATTCCGGGCAAGGGATCCGTAGGCGCATCGGGCGATCTGGCACCCCTTGCGCACCTCGGCCTGGCGCTGATTGGCGAAGGTGAGGCCCTTTACGAAGGCAAGCTAATCGAAGGCAACGCCGTGCTGCGCGCTGCCGGCACAGAGGTGGTGCGCCTCGAAAGCAAGGAAGGCCTCGCAATCTTAAACGGCACGCAGCCGAGCACCGCGCTTTCAATGGAAGGGCTGTTTCGCGCGGACATTTTGCTGGCCAGTGCTGTCATCGTTGGCGCGCTGTCAGTAGAGGCGCTGGCGGCAAGCTACACGCCGTTCGATCCGCGCATTCATGCGGCACGCGGGCAGCGGGGCCAAAGACGGGTTGCCGAACATTTCCGCCGACTCCTGACAAGCAGCGAGATTCGAGACGACCACCGTGACTGTGGACGCGTGCAGGACCCCTACTCACTGCGCTGCATGCCGCAGGTAATGGGGGCCGTTTATGACGCCCTGGAACATGCGCGTCAAGTCCTGCAGGCAGAAGCCAACGGTGTCTCCGACAACCCGCTCATTTTTGATGACGACATCCTGTCGGGCGGTAATTTTCATGCGCAGCCAATTGCATTGGTCAGCGACTTTATGGCCATCGCGCTTACCGACCATGCAAGCATGTCGGAGAGGCGAACTGACCTGATGATGCGCAAGGTCAATCCTAAACTAAACATGTTTCTCGCCAACGAACCCGGACTCGAATCAGGTTTCATGCTTGCGCATGTTACGGCGGCGGCGCTTGCGTCTGAAAACAAAGTGCTTTCTCACCCGGCAAGCGTCGACAGCATAAGCACTTCTGCAGGCCAGGAGGATCATGTGAGCATGGCACCCGCTGCAGGTCATAAATTGATCGAAATCTGCAAGAACACCTCACGCATACTCGCGATCGAAGCCCTCGCGGCGGCCCGCGGTATTGACATGGAGAGGCCTCTCAACAGCACCGAGCGCCTCGAGGCCGTACATGCAGCGTTGCGCCAGCATGTGCCTGCCACCAGCACCGATCATCGAATGGATCGCGATATAGCTGCCGTGGCCGCCTTTATCGAGAGCGGCGGCTTGCTCCCGTATCTGATAAAGATCGAATAAAACAACGGGATATGACGGTGCAATGTGACATAAGACGGCTGCGTGCCTGCCTGCCGCATATCTGCTAACGTACGGTTTAAGAAGAATAATTAAAGATTTATCCGCACGGTCAGGCGGAGACCTGCAACATGACGATGTATCTCAGTAAGGATGATTCGCTACAGGGCATCAGCAACCGCAATGTGACGCTGACGTGCCCGAAGTGCCTCGCGTTCGCGAGCGCATCGCTCGTCTCGTTGCCGAGGTTTGAATTGCTCGAGAGATACAAACCCAAAGAGGTGGGGCTGGTTTATCGCTGTGACTCATGCAGCAATCCGATCTTCCTGCGCTTTCCCGTACGCATGTACGGCAATGACCGTATTGAGCTGGCGCGCAGTTTCGAGCAAGTTGAAAAGCCTGCCGAGAAGTTCGATTTCACCTATCTTTCGGAGGAAGTCGAGCGGGACTTTCGTGAAGCTCTCATCGCTTACGCGCAATCCGCCTACAACGCTTTTGCATCAATGTGCCGACGCACAGCGCAGACCATGTTCAGAGAGCTGGGTGAGAGCGGCAAGATGCGGGTTTTCGATCAGCTGACAGAAGTCAGGGATCTTGCCGACATCGATGAAGATACTTTTCGCATGGTCGAAAAAGTGATGTTCGACAACGACACAGAAAGGCCACCGAATATTCCTGACATTGACGGCGAAACGGCCGGCATCATGCTCGAAGTCATGAAAGACATTCTCTACGAGTGCTATGTCCGACGCGGCAAACTGCAGGAAGCAATGACGCTCAGGCGCCAGCGACTGGATGATGGACCGGGCACACTTCGACCGCTGAGGCCCAGGAGCGCCTAGCGGCGAGCTTTGCCGTCAGGTCATCGGCAGATCGAGGCCACGTTCGCGAGCGACCTCAAGCGCTATCTCATACCCGGCGTCAGCATGTCGCATAACGCCCGTTCCGGGGTCATTGATCAGCACGCGCTCGAGCGCCGCTTCGGCGCGAGCGCTGCCGTCGGCGACAATCACGACGCCCGCATGCAGCGAATACCCCATCCCCACGCCGCCTCCGTGGTGAAAGCTGACCCAGGAAGCCCCGCTGGCCGTATTCAGCAGGGCATTCAAAACCGGCCAGTCTGCGACGGCATCGGAGCCGTCGCGCATACCCTCGGTCTCGCGATTCGGCGAGGCGACGGAACCCGAGTCCAGGTGATCGCGCCCGATAACGACCGGCGCGTCCAGCTCGCCGTCTCTCACCATCTGGTTGAACGCCAGGCCCAGGCGGTGCCGCTCCTTGTAGCCCAGCCAGCAAATCCTGCTTGGAAGGCCCTGAAACTGAATGCGCTCCCGCGCATGATCCAGCCATCGGTGCAGGCCTGGCTTGTCCGGGAACAGTTGTCTCGCTTTCTCATCGGTTTTGTAGATGTCTTCGGGATTACCGGACAGTGCAACCCAGCGAAACGGCCCTATGCCCTCGCAAAACAGCGGTCGAATGTAAAGCGGCACAAAGCCCTTGAAATCGAATGCGTCGCTGACGCCGGCGTCCATTGCCATGGCGCGAATATTATTGCCATAGTCAAAGGTCGGAATATCCTTGCGAGAAAAACCCAGCATGGCGCGCACCTGCACCGCCATGGAGTCCTTTGACAATCGCACGTAGCCCTCTGGATCCGAAGCCCTGAGTGCTGCCGCCTGCGCAAGGTCATGGCCAATGGGTATGTAACCGTTCAATGGGTCGTGCGCCGAGGTCTGATCGGTAACGAGATCGGGCAGCAAATCGCCCGCGAGTACCTTGGGAAACACCTCGGCGGCGTTTCCAAGCAGCCCGACGGATACTGCCTTGCCCTGTGCCTGCGCAGCGCGAATCATCGAGAGCGCTTCCGACAGGTTCTCTGCCTTCTTGTCGAGATAGCCCGTCTCAAGGCGCTTGTCGATTCGCGAGGCGTCCACTTCTACAGCGAGGCACGACAGTCCGGCAAACACGGCGGCGAGGGGCTGCGCCCCACCCATACCGCCCAGCCCGCCGGTGAGCAGCCAGCGCCCGCGGGCATCGCCTGCGTAATGCTGACGGACCGCTTCAGCAAATGTCTCGTAAGTGCCTTGCACGATGCCCTGCGAGCCGATGTAGATCCAGGAGCCGGCCGTCATCTGACCGAACATCATCAGGCCCTTTTTATCGAGCTCGAAGAAATGTTCCCAGGTGGCCCATTTGCCTACGAGGTTCGAGTTCGCAATCAGTACGCGCGGTGCCGTTTCCTGAGTTTTGAAGACGCCGACTGGCTTGCCTGACTGCACGAGCAGCGTTTCGTCATTCTCGAGGCGACGCAGCGTCGCGACGATCGCGTCGTAGCACTCCCAGTTCCTCGCTGCCCGGCCAATGCCGCCGTAGACCACCAGCTCTGCGGGGTTCTCCGCGACGTCCGGATCCAGGTTGTTCATAAGCATGCGCAAGGCGGCTTCCTGCTGCCAGCCTTTGCATTCCATGCGTGTGCCCGTCAGGGCCTTAATCTTACCGCTGCGAAATCGTGTAGCCATATGTCAACACTTGCGCTCTCATCCGGAACCGCAGAATAAGCCAGCAGCAGCCCAAGCGCTATCAGCGCGGTACAAGCATCTGCGCAAGCCCGTCGTATGTCGATTCGAGTAACGGCAGCTTTTTGTGATTCTACTTCAAAAGTATCAGGCAACCCTCTGATAAATGCTGACGGATTTCTCTCGTTCTCCTGTGGCAGCGCTGTCATAAAAATGTCACTTCAAATTTCCGCACCAAAGACTACAATCAACTCCACATGGAAAGTGACAAGAGGGCAAATGATGCTGGGCGATTATCTTGATTACAACGCAGGTCCCGTCGACTGGATCGCGCCGACGCGAGAATCTGACAAAACCGACACGTCTAACCGACAAAACAAGGAAAGTAAAAATCCGGTTCGGGACCATTCGTCTGAGGATGAACTGGAAAGCGGATACGACCCTTACAATCATCCCATCGAGCGTCGCATCCTGGAGAAATATCTCCCTAAAATGAAGTAGCGGACTGCGCGCACGCTTCTGCCGAAGCAGTTACCTGCCATTTTTTGCGCCGCGAAAAACAGCGTTGGTGCTGGAATGTCTTTTCTCTGCGACCTGGCAGAGTAGATCTTGTGGCTAGCTCAGCCAGGCACGCGCATTGCGAAACATGCGCAGCCAGGGCCCCTCTTCGCCCCAGTCCGCAGGGTGCCAGGAATGCTGGGCCGTCAGAAATACGCGCTCCGGATGCGGCATCATGACGGTGACGCGCCCGTCTGAGTTTGTAAGCCCGGTGATGCCTGCCGGCGAACCGTTCGGGTTAGAAGGGTAAGTCTCTGCAGGACGATGATAATTGTCGACGAATCGCAGCGCAGCCAGCCCGGCTTGCTCCAGTCGCTGATGGCCGTCCGAATTGATGAACTCGGCCCGTCCTTCCCCATGGGCGACGGCAACGGGCAGTACCGACCCCGACATGCCAGCCAGGAACAGCGACGGTGAGTCCAGCACCTCAACCTGCGACAGCCGCGCTTCGAACTGCTCCGATTTGTTGCGAACAAAATGCGGCCAGTTGTCCGATCTGGGCACCAGGTCGCGCAGCGCTGCCAGCATCTGGCAGCCGTTGCAAACGCCCAGGGCAAACTTGCTGGTGTCGGCAAGAAACACGCTGAACTGCTCGCGGACAGCATCGTTATACAGAATTGATTTCGCCCAGCCCTCGCCGGCGCCGAGTACGTCACCGAAGGAGAAGCCACCGCAGGCGACGAAACCGGAAAACGTTTCGAGGCGATGCCGCCCGCTCGCGATATCACTCATGTGCACATCAGTGGCGGAGAAACCCGCCCGGTCAAATGCAGCGGCCATTTCAACCTGGCCGTTGACGCCCTGCTCGCGCAGTATGGCCACCTCGGGCCGCACGCCCGTCGCGATCATCGGCGCGGCCGGGTTGACACTTGTATCGAACGAGAGGTTCGGCGCAATGCCGGGATCGTTGAGATCATCGAGTCGCGCGTATTCCTCGTCGGCACACTGCGGATGGTCCCGCAAACGCTGCATCCTGTGGCTGGTCGCCGACCAGGCCTTGTGCAACTCGGCGCGCGGTAATTCCAGAACCGCCTGATCGCCGCGCCGCAGCCGCAGCGCGTGCCCGTCATTGGCTGTGCCCAGAACGTGCACGAGATGCCCGAGGTTCATGCCCTCGAACCGGCGGATGACTTCTGCGAGGTTTTCATCTGCCACCTGCACAACTGCACCGAGCTCTTCGTTGAACAGTACCGGCAGCGTTTCGCCCGGCACACTGCCGAGATCGATATCCAGCCCGCAGCGTGAGGCGAAGGCCATTTCACAAAGGGTGGCGAACAGTCCGCCATCTGAGCGGTCGTGGTAGGCATTCAGCAGACCATCTTTGTTCAGATCCTGGATGCATTGGAAGTAACGCCTGAGCTGATCAGGATCGTCCAGATCCGGGGTTACGCGTCCGTACTGGCCGTAAACCTGGGCGAGACACGAGCCACCAAGACGATTGCGGCCTTCACCGAGATCGACAAGGAGAAGATGCGTGGTGTCGCCGACTGAAAGTTGCGGCGTCAGCGTGCGGGTAACATCTTTGACCGGCGCGAAGGCCGAGACCACAAGGGTCAACGGAGCAACGACGTCACCCTTGATTCCTTTCTCCTGCCAGCGCGTGCGCATAGAAAGGGAGTCTTTACCCACGGGGATGGCGATACCCAGTGCCGGGCAAAGCTCTTCGCCAACGGCCTTCACGGTCGCGAAGAGTCTCGCGTCTTCGCCGTCATAGCCCGCCGCCGCCATCCAGTTTGCGGAGAGCTTGACCTGGCCGATATCGCCGATGAGCGCCGCCGCTATGTTGCAAAGGGCCTCGCCAACGGCCATACGGCCCGAAGCGGGTGCGTTGGCCACAGCCAGCGGCGCGCGCTCGCCCATTGCCATCGCTTCACCGACATGGTCATGAAACCCGGCCGCCGTCACCGCCACGTCGCTGACCGGCACCTGCCATGGGCCCACCATCTGGTCGCGCCTCACAAGCCCCGTGATCGTGCGATCACCGATGGTCACGAGAAAGGATTTGTCGCCGACGACAGGAAAGCGCAGCACTCGCAGTGCGGCTTCCCGGATCTCGATGTCTTCGAGATCAAGTTCGGCGAACGCGAGGGGCACGCTCTTAACGTCTCGCGTCATTCGCGGCGGCTTGTCCAGCAACACGTCCATCGGCATATCGACGGGCTGGTTTTTGAAGTGACGATCGCTGACGGTCAGCTGCCGTTCGCCGATGGCCTGGCCCACCACCGAGTAAGGGCAGCGCTCGCGCTCGCAGATACTTTCAAATTCGCTCAGTCGACCGGGATCCACCGCAAGCACGTAGCGCTCCTGCGCCTCGTTGCACCAGATTTCCATAGGCGACATGCCGGGCTCAGCATTGGGGATATCCCGAAGCTCCACGCGGCCACCGAGGTGAGAGTGATCCATCAGCTCCGGCAACGCGTTGGATAAGCCGCCGGCGCCAACGTCGTGGATAAGAATTATGGGGTTGTCATGTGACTGCCAGCAGCGATCAATGACCTCCTGTGCGCGCCGCTGCATCTCCGGGTTGTCGCGTTGAACGGATGCGAAATCCAGCTCTTCACTGCTGCTGCCAGCGGTCATCGACGAGGCTGCGCCGCCGCCCAGACCGATAAGCATGGCGGGGCCACCCAGCACGACAAGCAGCGCGCCCGCGGGCAGTTCGGGCTTTAAGACATCGCGCTCGCGCACGTTGCCAAGACCACCCGCAACCATGATGGGCTTGTGATAGCCGCGCACGACGGGCGTGTCACCGCCGCTGCCAAGCAGCGGCGCGAGCGCCTGCTCGTAGGTGCGAAAATAACCGGCCAGGTTGGGCCGGCCGAACTCGTTATTAAACGCCGCCCCACCGATAGGTCCGTCCCTCATGATCTCCAGCGGCGAAGCGATGCGGGCCGGTTTGCCCGAATCGCCCTCCCACGGCTCCGGGTGCCCGGGAACACGCAGGTGCGAAACGGAAAACCCCGTGAGCCCTGCCTTGGGTTTTGCCCCGCGGCCTGTGGCGCCTTCATCCCGGATTTCGCCGCCCGAGCCAGTGGACGCACCGGGGTAGGGAGAGATTGCGGTGGGGTGGTTGTGGGTTTCCACCTTCATGAGAATATGCACCGGTTCTTTGTGGCAGGCGTAGGCGCCAGACTCATCCGGAAAAAAGCGCCGGGCTACCTCGCCTGCCATCACCGCGGCGTTGTCCGTGTATGCCGACAACACACCATGAGGACTGCGCGCGTGGGTGTTCCTGATCATCCCGAACAGCGTTTTGTCCCTGGCAGCGCCATCGATAAACCAGTCGGCATTAAATATTTTGTGCCGGCAGTGCTCCGAGTTGGCCTGCGCAAACATCATGAGTTCGACGTCCGTCGGGTTTCTGCCGATACGCGTGAAGGCTTCCAGGAGATAGTCCACCTCGTCTTCGGCCAGCGCCAGACCCAGCTCATCGTCAGCGCCGAGCAGCGCTTCGCGCCCGCCGGTGATGACGTCGATGTCCCGATGCGGTCTCGGAGGCAGATCAGCAAACAGCGCGCTCGCCTCCGACGCGTCTCGGATTACCACTTCAGTCATGCGATCGTGCAGGCAGGTCGCAGCCGCCCCGCGCTGCTCCTCGCTCAGAGGCCTGGTGGATTCAAGGGTATAGACGATGCCACGTTCCAGGCGCTCAACGTCAGCAAGGCCACAGCGATGAGCAATATCGGTAGCCTTGCTTGACCAGGGAGAAATAGTGCCGGGCCGCGGAATCACGATGAGCTGCTCGCCCGCGGTGGTCTGTGACGGATATCGCGGGCCGTACTGCAGCAGTTGCTCGAGGGTGCGACGATGGTCGGTGTCCAGCGCTGCACCAAGGCGCACGTAGTGCACGAACCGGGCGCTCAGTCGGTCGACCTGCGGCACCAGGGCGCGAACCTCCCCTGTGCGCTTTTCCAAGCGGAATTCCGATAGCGCCGGGGCGCCTGGCAGCTCTAGCAGTAGGCTCATGGGAGGCTTGTCTGAAATCGCGAGCGCGCATCATACCGCCCTGCCCGCAGCATGCCTATGCCATCTGGCTAGCGGCGACCGCCTGCCAGGCAATGCCGGCATCCTGGGCGACCACTTCGATTTCCTCCGGATCACAGTCGAAGGACGCTGCCAGTGCGGCGCGGGCAAGCGCATGGGTATTGTTCTTTTCGCTGACATGTGCGGCCAGCACGCGCCCCAGACCACCGCCGCGCAGATCGTCGACCATTTTCGCCGCCTGGGCGTTGTTGAGATGCCCGAGATCACCGCCTACACGTTGCCGGAGGGCGGGCGGATAAGGCCCCCTCGCGAGCATCTCGAGGTCATGATTGCACTCCAGCATCAGCGTGTCGCAGCCTTCGTAGGCGTTCAGCATGTGGCGAGTCACGTGGCCCGCGTCGGTCAATACCCCAAGACGCAGATTGCCGGCCTCAAACACGAACTGGCAGGGCTCTCGGGCATCATGCGGCACCGGCACCGGCTCGATGCGCAGGTCTCCAATCTCGAGGGGTGCGTGGCAGTTGAGCATATTGAGCGTGGGAATGTCCTGATCCCGGCAGCCGGCGTAGGTGCCAGGCGTCATGAAGACGCGAATGCCGTGTCGTCGCGCTATCGCGCCTGCGCCACTGGCATGGTCAGAATGCTCGTGCGTAACCAGCAGCGCATCAATGTCGGCGGGAACGCGCCCGAGCCGCGCCAGTCGCTGCTGTACCTGGCGGACCGAAAATCCGCAGTCGAGCATGATGCAGGTCTCGCCGGCTTCGATGAGCGCCGAGTTTCCGCGGCTACCGCTTCCTAAATAAGCGAACTTCAAAACTGTTTGTCCCCCGCTGCCTTCAGCCAGCAGCCTGTTGGAAAAGCACGTGTGTATCTTGAATCGAGGTCAGGGCCACGCATCAGTCCCGGCCAGAACCGCCCTTGTCGCCGGGCGCATAGACGGGCTGGGGAAACGGCGTGACGTTACCATCCGGACTGGAAATCTTGCTGACCCCCTGCTTCGCAACCTGGTCAATCCTTATGATCGCGTGCATGGGCAGGTAGGTTCGGGTCACGCCGGCGAACTCGTCCTTGATGCGCTCTTCTGACGGGTCGACGACGACGCCCGAGCGCTCTCCAAACACCAGCTTCTCAATCTCGACGAAGCCGAAAAGGCCGCCCTGGGAAACCGAGCGCGCGTAGACTTCGTAGACCTTGCCCTGATTGAAAAACACGACCTTGTAAAGCAGTTTTTCCGGCACAGAAATGCTCTTGGGAATGAACGCGGCGAAGCATAACACAGCGCCCGCATTGATCGGGATGTACAGGATAACTGACGCGACACAAACGGCGCTGCTGGTATAATGCGCGGCCGGTCGGGCTGGCCCCGGCAATTCTTCCGGTTAACGCAAGGCACCGTGTTTCATGCAAAAAATCCTGGTTGGCATAAAAAGAGTCATTGACTACAACGTTCGCGTTCGGGTAAAGCCGGACGGCAGTGGCGTTGTCACTGACGGCGTGAAGATGAGCATCAATCCCTTCGACGAGATTGCCCTCGAAGAGGCGTTGCGGATTAAGGAGCGCGGCGAAGCGTCGGAAGTTGTTGTCGCCTCCATCGGGGTCAGCGCGACACAGCAACAGCTGCGCACGGCGCTGGCCATGGGCGCGGACCGCGCCATCCTTGTCAAAGAAGAAGACGCTGTTTCTCCCCTTACGGCAGCCCATGTGTTTTTAAAGCTGATCGAGAAGGAAAAGGCAGACCTCGTCATTCTCGGCAAACAGGCCATCGATGACGACAATAATCAGACCGGACAGATGCTGGCCGCCCTGTGGGCACGGCCCCAGGCAACCTTTGCCTCCAATGTCGCGTTGGCTGACGGCAAGGCAACGGTGACCCGGGAGGTTGACGGCGGCCTGGAGGTAATAGAAGTCGATCTGCCTGCCGTGATCACCACCGACCTGCGACTTAACGAACCGCGTTACGTCAAGTTGCCCGACATTATGAAAGCCAAGCGCAAGCCCCTGGAAGAAACCAGCACTGAGGAGCTTGGCGTAGCCCGCACCGGCGGTGTCGAAGCCATCAAATATGAGCCGCCCGAAGCCCGCTCGCGGGGCGTCATGGTGGAAGATGTCGACGGCCTCGTTCAGGCGCTGAAAGACAGGGGGTTGTTCTGATGAGCAAAATTCTCGTGATTGCCGAGCATGATTCGAAAACGCTGAACGCGAGCACTGCGAAATGCGTCAGCTGCGCAGGCACTTTTTCCGGCCTGGAGATCGATGTGGCGGTCTTCTCCACGAACGGTGAATCGCTGTGCACCGAGGCGGCAAAACTCCAGGGAATCCGCAAGGTCCTGAGAGTGGACGCGCCGGTGAATGGGGACCCGCTGGCAGCGGTGCTGGCACCTCAGGTTGCAGAACTCGCCGGTGAATATACGCATGTGCTCGGCCCATCAACGACCTTTGGCAAGGACCTGATGCCCCGGGTCGCCGCCCTGCTTGGCGTCAACCAGGTGAGCGACATCATGGAAGTGCTGGGAAATCACGAGTTCCGTCGACCGATCTATGCCGGCAACGCAGTCCTCACCGTCAAGGCCGATGACAACAGGAAGCTGGTCGCCACGGTGCGCACGGCATCATACAAGGCCTGCGATACCACGGGCGAAGCATCAACCGAATCAGTGAGTCCGCAGTGCGAGATCCCGACCCATACCCGCTATGTAGAACTGAAGGCACAGGCGAGCGACCGCCCGGATTTGCAGACCGCGTCGCGCGTAGTGTCCGGCGGTCGTGCCCTTGGCAGCGCCGAGAGCTTTGAGTTGATTTATGACTTTGCCGACAGCATCGGCGCAGGCGTCGGCGCCTCGCGCGCTGCCGTTGATGCAGGCTATGTTCCCAACGACATGCAGGTTGGCCAGACCGGCAAGATTATCGCGCCGGATATTTATTTTGCCTTTGGCATTTCGGGCGCAATACAGCACCTGACGGGCATCAAGGATGCAGGCACCATCGTCGCGGTGAACAAGGACGCCGAGGCGCCCATATTCGAAGTGGCGGACATCGGGATCGTCGGCGACCTGTTCGAAGTCATCCCCGCTCTCAAGGCGAAACTGGCGACCTAGAGCTGATCTTCCCCTAACGCCATAAGGGTCTCGGTGCCCGCTTCGATGGTCATACCGAGCGCAGCGGCGCGCGGCAGCAGGTGCTCGGCATAAAATCGCGCCGTCTTGATCTTTGTGACAAAAAACTCGCTGGCATCTCCGGCGGCGATCCGTTCAGCCGCCGCAAGTGCGGCACGCGCCATCTGCCAGCCTCCGGTCACGTAGCCTGTCAGCATCAGGTAGTTGACCGACGCGCCCAGCGCCGAGGCCATGTCCTGATCGAGGATCGCGAGAATGTAGTCAGTAGCAGACTTCTGCGTATTAATCGCAGCAGAGAGGTGTCGGGCAATAACCTGCAAGTCCTCGTTTTCGGAGGACTTCAGGTGCCCAAGGGTGGCGCGCATGTCATCAATGAGCTCGCTCATTGCCGCCCCTTTGTCCATCCGCAGCTTGCGCCCGACCAGGTCGTTCGACTGGATGCCCGTCGTCCCCTCGTAAATCGTTGAGATCCGCGCGTCGCGAAAATGCTGAGCAGCGCCGGTCTCTTCGATGAAGCCCATGCCACCGTGTACCTGCACGCCCAGCGACGTGACTTCGACGCCAGACTCGGTACACCAGCCCTTCACCACTGGTATTAGCAGTTCCGCCCGCGCCAGCGCGCTGGCTCGTACCTTCTCGTCGGCGTGACGCCTCGAGACGTCCAGTGCGCCCGCAGCGACGTAGCAAAGCGCGCGCATGGCCTCCGTGTGCGACTTCATATTCATGAGCATGCGGCGCACATCAGGGTGATAGAGAATCGCAACGCGCTCCCCGCCTTTTTGCCCGGGCGGTCGGCCCTGCACGCGATCTTTGGCATACGCCAGCGCGCGCTGGTAGGCGCGCTCTGCGATCGCCATGCCCTGTATACCAACGGCCAGCCTTGCATCGTTCATCATCGTGAACATGTAAACGAGGCCCTTGTTCTCCTCGCCAACCAGGTAACCAATCGCGCCTTCGTCGCTGCCATAGGCCATCACGGCCGTTGGGCTCGCGTGAATCCCCAGCTTGTGTTCGAGAGACACGCAATACACATCGTTGCGCTCACCCGGCGAACCGTCATCGGCGAGTAAAAACTTGGGCACGATAAACAGCGATATACCCTTGACGCCTTCCGGCGCATCGGGCGTGCGGGCCAACACCATGTGAATGATGTTGTCGGTCATGTCGTGGTCGCCCCAGGTGATATAGATCTTCTGGCCGAAAAGACGGTAGTGATCGCCCTCGGGCACCGCCTTCATCGCCACCGCGCTAAGGTCGGAGCCGGCCTGCGGCTCCGTCAGGTTCATGGTGCCCGTCCACTCGCCGCTTATCAGCTTCTCGAGATACTGTGATTTTTGTTCGTCAGATCCGTGAATCTCCAGCGCTTCGACTGCGCTTGCCGTGAGCATGGGGCAAAGAGAAAAGGACATATTTGCCGACTGCACGATTTCCGAAATCGCGGACGCCATAAGCTTTGGCAGCCCCTGGCCCCCAAATTCCGTCGAACTGGACAGTCCGTTCCAGCCGCCCTCAACAAATTGGCGGTAGGCATCACCAAAACCATCGGCCGGCTTCACGCCATCATCGCCAAGGCTCGCTCCCTGCTGGTCACCAGACCAGTTGAGCGGATCCAGGACTTCCTGAGCGAGCCGGGCCCCCTCAGATAACACCGCGTCCACGAGGTCCGCGCTGAATTCTTCCGATTCCGGCAGCGCCTCGATGTCGGCGCGGCCGGCAAGATTCTCGATTACAAACTGCATATCCCTGACCGGGGCGACATAGCTGCTCATCAGGTCGTGCTCCTGCTGGAATTGAATGGACTTAAATTTCGCATGAGTCGCGCGCGAGCATCGCTGTGATCAATATTCGCGACCGGCGCTGACGCGACACATTGTACCGCATTGCACAAAACAGGAGGCACACATGAGCGCGCTTTGCCTTTGAGGCGCTTATTCGGGCGCTCCCCCCTGCAGGAGGGAGCGCGAAAACAAAGCCTCAGGTGAGCTAGTCGCGATCGGCCACCGGAACCATGACATGCGCGTAGTCGGTGCCGTCCCACATGACGTAGGGTCCGCCCTGCTCGGGATCGCGGGTGATGCCTGCCAGCATCGCGGCGTCGGGCACGATCAGCATCATATGGGGCCCTTCCACGACCCACTGATTGTCATCAGCGGGACCCTGCGCGAAGGGATCAATGTTGCTGGCCCCCTCGTCGCCTGCGAGCATGTAGGAAATGCCGAGCCTGTCTGTTTTAAACGGCTTTTTATTCTGCCAGGCATCACCCCAGGCCATCCACGCCCTGTCGAAGCACATGGGTGCACGACCGTAGGTCATAGAGGGCGGCGTGGGCATGCAGGTGTAACCGCCCTCGCCCGCCTGCAATTCGTTTCCTTCCCAGTCCATGACCATCACGCTCCCTGTCATCGCCGTGTCGCTTGCCGACAGCGCGTCCGCCAACGGAGTCGTGGTCTCCACCAGCGGCGCCGCCTTAACGGGAACCATGACGTGCTCGTATTCCGTGCCACGCCACATGACGTAGGGCCCACCATAGGCAGGGTCAGTAGGAATGTCAGCCAGCAGGCTTGCGTCTGGCGCAATCAGCATCAGGTGGGGGCCCTCGACAATCCATTCGTTGTCGTCCGTCGGTCCTTCAGCATAAGGATCAATATTGCTCGCACCGCCATCACCGGCAAGCATGTACGCGATGCCAAGTCGGTCCGTTGAAAACGGCTTCTTGTTTTGCCAGGCATCTGCCCACGCCATCCAGACTTCGTCGAGGCACATAGGTGCGTCAGCGCCGCGATTGGCGAACATCTCCGGCGTAGGCATACATACGAAGCCGTTGTCGCCTTGCTGCAGCATGCTGCCGTCCCAACCCATTACCGTGCTGCCCGCTGCGTGCGCCTGATAAGTAGCCGACAGCGCGTCGGCGAGTAAGGCGGCGCTGTCCGGCGCTGCCTGCGATTCCATCGCCATGCCCTTCGCACTCTCACCCGTGTCCTGCTGATTGGTCGCTTCCTTTCCACAGGCCGTAATTTGCAATAAAAATGCCAATAAAATGGCAAGGAATGTGTATCTTAAGTTCATGTTGACTCTCCTGAGGTTCGCGTAACTTTATGATTGTTATGTTCTTCGCGATGCCTCGACCGAAAACGGAAGCGCCGAACCCGCACCATGAAGGTAGCAGACACCTGATGCTTGGCAAGGACAATCATGCGGGTCGAAGAGAATTAAATTTTTTCGGGTGACTTGGCAAGAGCGCTTCCCTCGCTCGTACGAGCCAATGCAGCCGTCAGGTGAACACGAGGGTGCGGTTGCCGGAGACGAGGACCTTGCGCTGCACGTGTTTCCAAACGGCCCGGGCCAGAACCAGTCTCTCCAGGTCACGGCCCTTGTGCACCATGTCTTCGATGGAATCACTGTGGCTCACCCGAATCACGTCCTGTTCGATGATGGGGCCTGCATCCAAATCCCGGGTCACGTAATGACTGGTCGCACCAATGATCTTTACGCCGCGCTCGTGCGCCGAATGATACGGGCGTGCCCCCGGGAACGCCGGCAAGAAAGAGTGGTGAATGTTGATTATTCGGTTCGCGAAGCGAGCAACAAATTCGGGGCCAAGAATCTGCATGTAGCGCGCCAGCACCACGAAGTCGACGTTGTGCTCTGCGAGTAAAGCGATGATCCGCGACTCCTGCTCTGCCTTGCTATCAGCGCTTATGGGCACCTCGTGATACGCAATACCCAGCGCTTCAACAAAAGGTCTGCAATCCGGATGATTGCTGATTACCAGCGGCACCTCCACCGCCAATTCGCGCGACTGTACCCGTGAGAGGATGTCGAGCAAACAATGCGACTGGCGAGAAACAAAGACCGCCATGCGCGGCACCTCGTCCGAGTAGTGCAGCGACCAGCTCATGCCATGGTTCCTTGCAAGCTGCTCAACGGCATTCGGCAGCTCAGACCTGGTCAGCGCGAAGTCTTCCAATGACCATTCCAGGCGCATGAAAAATCGCTGCTCCTCAGCATCGACATGCTGCTCGAGGTTCACGATGTTGCCGTTATGCTCAAATACAAAGTTGCTGAACGTGCCAATGAGGCCACGCTTGTCAGGGCACGATGTAAGCAATATCGCGTTGTCGGTCATGTTGTCCCGCCGTTAGTTGTGTGATTCGCAAGAGGAAACCGGTGATCCCGACCAATGCGGAGAAGGGAATCACGCATGATAACGCCAAATCGGACCTTACCGTAGAACGCGTGATTGGCTGAATGACCTCGTTGACGGCGCCGCTGACGCCTGCAATGGCTCGAATTCGATTACCATCGGGTGGGATTATTCGCCGCCTGCGGTGGAGCTAGTCTTCTGCAGACGACGCTACGGAGACCCGGCCTCGCCGCCGCTGATACGCATTACTGTATTTGATGATACTTCTCGTGCCGATACGATCGCCGTTATCAAACTCAGGCCCTCGCGCCGTCACTTCAAACATCGTCTGGCCTATTTGTGTCGCCCTCACCGCCGCGCCAACAGGCGCAAAAAACCAGTAGAGGAGGTTCTGGCCGATGTGCGCCTCTTCCTTCGTGGGGCCGATGTAGTCCGGTCGATAGGCGATCACACGGAGATTCGAACCTGCGGCTACATCGAACAAGGCATTCTCCGCACGTACCTTCTCACGAGCCCACATCATGCTTGAGTCGGCTGATATATCGCTCGAGCTGATGTAATGAAATGAAATAGCGTCTTTACGGCTGACAGCGAGCCATTCGCTCACAAAACGCACCGGGAAATCCACATGAATCTTACCGTAGGTTTCTTCGTCGACGCCGAAACTGCTTGTTCCAATCGCCCAGTAGACGGCATCAGCCGCCGCAATCTGCTCATGAACAGCCGAATAGTCGAGATAGTCCATGTGGCGTGTCATTGTGATCTTTCCTGACGCAACGCCAACGTCAATTCGTGGTGTTGTCCGCCGGGTAATAACGTGAATCTCGTTAATCTCCGGGTCGGCCAGAGCAGCTTTGAGGATGCCATCGCCGGCAGTTCCGCTGGCGCCAAGGATCGCTATCGTCTCATGCCTGGCAGGCTCCCCGGCGAGCGGACTCGCGGCTTCGTCATCCAGCAGCAGGAATACCGCCGCACCCAGGTACAAAAGTGCAAAAAGCACCAGCGGCGCCAGCATAATCGTGCGGAAGCGAGGAAATTTCATGACCCGTAATCCTATCATCGCTCAGCAGCCTCACGGCATCGCAAATTGACGTGATGTAAGGAGACCGGTATCACTGTCGCATGAAGCACTGCAAAAATTGCGCAACCCGTCTCACCGGCGCCTACTGCCCAACGTGTGGCCAACGAGACGTAGACCTCGAGCGACCCATCTGGAGCCTCATCGGGGAAGTCGTCAAGGAGACCTTCGAACTCGACGGGCGCACCGCGCGGACGGTTACGACCCTGTTTCGCTATCCTGGAAGGCTGACCTCTGAATTCCTCGCCGGTCGTCGCCGCACTTATACGTCACCGCTGCGACTCTACCTTGTAATCAGCATCTCGTTTTTCATACTTGTTACCTGGCTCGCACAAAGCGGCATGTTGCTCGAACCGGGGCAAGACTCGGGCTTAGACGCCGCCCAGCAGGCACGGTTTTTGTCTGACGACTTGCCCCGCTTGATGTTCGTCTTGCTACCTGTGTTCGCGCTTCTGCTCAAGATTGTGTACTTCGATCGACGTTACTTCGATCACCTGATTTTTTCTCTGCACCTGCACAGCACTGCTTACTTGATACTCGCAATAGTGATGCCGCTCGAGGAACCAGCCAGCCGGCATATTGTTTGGATGATTCTGCAGGTCGTGGTATTCGTTTACTTTCTCGCACATTTCGTCATCGCCGCGCGCCGCGTCTATCAATCAGGCTGGCTTGCCGTCGCGTTCAAATCGGCTTTCATTCTGTTTGCGTACATGATCATAGTCTCCGTTGTGATCGAGACCACCAGTTCCTTCCTGATCATGTCGGACTAGCCGAAATTTCGCCCTGAAATAAAGGGCCCATCGGGCCCTGTTCTTTCTCTGGCGGAGTTGAATCACGCTTGATCACCAGGAAATAAACTGGGTGGGCCAACGCGTGATTATTTGAACGCCCTTAATCACGGCGCTACCCGACATCCGGCACGGCTAGCATCAGGTTAGTTCCGGGTGGGATTATTCGCTGCCCTTCGGGCAGCTCACCCCTCGATGGGAATCACGCATGGTAACGCCCAATTGGACCTTACCGGAGAACGCGTGATTAGTTGCATGCCCTCGTTCACAGCGCTGCCCGGCACTCGGAAAGGCTCGCCAATACAAAGCGACCTGCGACGCTCAGGACTATGAATATGGCGGAGATGGGAATCACGGATGACCCCGCTATTTCAAACTGAGCGGGTGAACCCGTGATTAGTTGAACGCCCTTAATCACGGCGCTACCCGACATCCGGCACGGCTAGCATCAGGTTAGTTCCGGGTGGGATTATTCGCTGCCCTTCGGGCAGCTCACCCCTCGATGGGAATCACGCATGGTAACGCCAAATTGGACCT